>CAYMXF010000022.1:0-4621 GCA_964393935.1 uncultured Planctomycetaceae bacterium | reverse complement strand
CGGCTTGTCAGGCCAATTTGAACGCAGCAGGAGCACGATGCAAACGAGCATGCTGAGAACGACGAGGAGCAACACAGCGTGCATGAGCCAGCGCCGGCACCAAGCGATAACCGACGCCCACGCGGATTTGTCGGATACTGAGTTCATTGATTCTCAGTGTACCCTTAGCACTGCCTGCAAGCATCTTCGTGAGTAGCTTACGGCTGACCGGCACCAGAATGCCGCGGCGGCTGACCCCGATGGCACCTCGTGCGATAACCATGCGGCCATTCTACGCTCCCCCCGTCGCGCTGGCCGTCGCTCCACAGGCCGGGTTCTCCCCGGTGGCTGAGCCATCGTACCCTGTAGTGCGCCGCCTATCCCGCGTCCGACCCAGCAAAGTAGATAAGCTGCTCCGGCGTCATCAACGAGATTTGACAATAGCTCTTGAGCAGGCGCGGCAATTGCTGCGGAGCGAGTAGTCTGGTGCCGGGGTTTTGACTTAATCCTGCATCATTCTCGATAACGTTCCGACGACCACGTATTGTATCTCTGACACAGGACCCAACAGCTTTGGATTCCTGACGATATCGGCAGCCGTCAAGTCGTGTTCGGCCAGGATTTTGTCGAGCTGAGTCCGTTCCACCATCGTGCATGAGCCCGATTTTTCCAACGCGGAGATCATCATGGAGGCTGCTGCTTCACCGTAGTGCAGGGAATCTCCGACGCCCGCATCCCTAAACGCAACAACCGCCACCTGTCCCTTCAGACGGCCTAAATCCTTCAGCTTCCTCGCGCATGAATCCACGCTGGCCCTGAGATCCGATGCTTCCTTCACTCGCTCGCTCGCGGACGCCACGATTACTGCCGTTGCGACATCCAAGACTCGAACATCGAGTTCGAAAGTCGCGGAAGATTCGCGATCCGATTTTTCGAAAGTGAATCGCAAGTCCTTGACCGGCTCAGGAACCACAAGCAACTTTCTTTGATACCCGTCCGGCGTGGCCGCCACTTCATAAGCAATGCCTGGCTGGACATGTGCCTGTATGATTTTCCCCTTGCCGATTCTGCGCCACTCCGATCCGCCTGACGCCTTGACCTCGAAAAGAGTGTTTTCTTGGTTCGAGATCAACGTCATCTCCACCGTTGAGGCGTGACGCCGGCGATTGCATGCCGTCCCCGTCATCTCTAGCACAGACAGAAAAATAGCCAATAGCCACGGCTGCGAAAAAATGCGCTGACTAGCCCTCTTTACTACAAGCGGAACCACGCCATCCATCTCCCCAGACGCGAGATTCACTTCGCGCCTAAAGACCTAAGCGAGACAACTCCGCGCCGGCAACGCCCCGTCGCCCCCTATCGGAGGCCCTGTTGCCCGACCTCCATCTGTCCTGCAGTTCCCTCTAGCTCCTCATCTGTCCAATAAATTGGAAGCCCCGGCCATTTTTTGACGGTGCTAACTCGAACGTAGTCGAGGATGATATTGGCCCCCGCCACCTGCGCAATTGCCTGATTGTATACCATCTCGTCATTGTCGCCGGTCGTGACTTCCGGCATTACTGATGCCTTCGTTTGCGTCTTCAACTTTACAGGCCCGAGGGCCTTTACGTTGCTGTTTGGATACGCGAAATGGCTCTGTGGACCCAGCCTGTAGAAATACCCGACCGTGCAGCCGCTCGAAACGAAGACGGTGCTCAGAACGACAAGCCCGGCGAAGCAAGAAATAGTTCTCATGATTTTTCTCCCGTGCCAAGAAAGGTATGCAAGCTCTCCAAGAATGCAGAAGATGCTGATAACTACTTGATTTCTTGTTGACCTATGGTCATTTGAGCTGCCTCACCACGTAGGCTGTATTTGATGGTATAAATGTCAAATGGGTACGATGTAAAGGTGGTATCCTCTTTGTAGTTAATCAAGATATTAGCTCCCGATACCTTGCTTATGGCATCGTTGTAACATTTCTTGATATCTGCCATTTTCAACCTTGGTTGAATCAACCATCCACTCTTCTGGATTTCCGCGCTTGCCGGCCCCAACGGCTTGATATTGCTGTTCGGATACGCAAACTGCGAAGCTGGAACAAGGTGACCCAATGTGTACGAACACCCCACCAGCATCGGAAGCACCAACAACGCCGCTCCCAGAAAGCATCTATACGTAAACATGTTTTCTCCTTTCAGCGATCTGCCGTGGCAAATGTCAGTGAAGCTACCTCCGAATATCATGTTGGTCAAGTCCCCAAAAAACGCCGTAAACAGGCCGTCTCAACGGCCTTTCAAAAGGTTGGAACACCCCCGTCGTGCCCCGCCATACTCCACAAGGGATGGGCCATCCCCGTGGTTTCGGGCGCGGTGGGGTATTACGACGACCCCTGCCGGGGTCGAATTGGAAACGGGGTGGTTGGGAACCGGTGGCGGCGCTGCGCTAGCCACCGGCTACAAACGGCCAGCCCTGCGGGCTGAGAACCAAGACAACCCTCGGGCTGAAAAACATGCCAGTCTTTTGGGCTGAGAAACATGCCGGCCCTTCGGGCTAAAAGCCGGGACAGACTTTTCGGGCTGAAAGCTATGCGAGCCTTAGCCGGTACGCTTATCCGGGAAATGTCGGTTAATGTAAGACGCCTAATTTGGCCTGTACTGCGTTGAGCAGGTCCTGTCCGCGAAGGAGTGAGAGGGCGGTTTGGATGTCCTCTCCGTAGGGGCGGTCGGATTCGGCGTGGGGGATGGACTGGCGCAGCGTCTCCAGGGCGATGCGCGGGCCGATGCCCGGTTTGGTGGGAAGGCGGTAGTCGAGCGCCTGACCGGCGCAGAGCATCTCAATCGCTAGAACGGTCTCGGCGTTTTCGATGATCTGCCAGCATTTGAGCGCGCTGGTCGCGCCCATCGAAACGTGATCCTCCTGGCCGAGGCTCGAAGGGATGGAATCGACGCTCGCGGGGTGCGAGAGGACCTTGCACTCGCTTACCAGCGCGGCGGCCGTGTACTGCGGCATCATGAAGCCACTGTTGAGGCCGGTGTTCTGCATGAGCAGGGTCGGCAAGCCGTCGTGGCCGAGGGTCAGCAGATAAGTCCGCCGTTCGGAGATGCCGGCCCATTCCGTCAAGGCCATCGCCAGATAATCGAGCGTTAGCGCGAGCGGCTCGCCATGGAAGTTGCCCCCGCTGATCACTTCGCCGTCGACCAGAATCGGGTTGTCCGTGACCGAGTGGAGTTCAAGAAGCATCGTTTGTGTGGCATGTCGCAGCGCGTCGCGGCAGGCCCCGTGGACCTGGGGGACGCATCGGAGGCTGTACGGGTCCTGCACCTTGTCGCAGTGGGCGTGCGAGAGGAGGATTTCGCTGTCGGCCATCAATCGGCGGACATTCTGACCGACCTCGACGGCGCCGGGGTGTGGCCGAAGGGCGATGAGCCGCTCGTCGAAGGGTTGCAAGCTGCCGCGAAGGGCTTCGAGGGACATCGTGGCGAAGAGGTCGGCCTGTTTCGCCAGACGCCACGCACGCACGCAGATCGCCGCGGCGTAGGCGAGCATCATCTGCGTGCCGTTGACCAGGGCGAGGCCGTCCTTTGCCTTGAGTTGAACCGTCTTGATCCCCAACTCCCGCAGCGCCTCCGCGGCCGCGCGGGGCTGCGCGTCGGGCCCGGCGAGGCGGCCCCGTTTTGGCGTTTTGGCGTTTTGGCGTTTTGGCGTTTCAACGGAGACCTCGCCGCGGCCGATCATGGGCAGGACCAGGTGCGCCAGCGGCGCGAGGTCACCGCTGGCCCCGAGCGACCCGCGCGTCGGCACGACCGGCAGGCAGTCGGCGTTGAGCATCGCCGCGAGGCACTCGATCACTTCCGGTTGAACGCCGCTGGCCCCGGCCGAGAGGGCGACAATCTTGAAGAGCATCATCAGGCGGACGATTTCAGGCGGCATCGGCGGGCCGACGCCGACGGCGTGGGAGACGATCAAGTTCTCCTGAAGCTGTTCGACCTCGTTGGGAGCGATCCGCTTGTTGCAGAGTTTCCCGAAGCCGGTGTTGACGCCGTAGATGGCCTCGCCACTTGCCAGGTGCTTATCAATCTTTGCACGGGAGGCACGGACCTTCTCCCAGACGGTGTCCGCCATCGACACGTGGAGCGGGCGTCCATAGGCGGCGTCGAGCTGTTCGAGAGTCACCGGCGAGCCGGGATCGAGATGGATCGTCTGGGGCTGCATGGCGGGCTGTGAGTTGCGCGTCACAACGAGCAATATACAGGCCCTTGACATCGCTGAGCAATGTCAAGGGCAGGCCATCGGCGATGTGGCACAGCCGCCACGGAGGCTGTAGGCTACGACGAGTGGCCAGTCCCGGCGCGCCGGGAGCGGCGAGCCGGCCCCGTTTCGACGTTTCGACTTTTCGACGTTTCCCTGCCCCCGATGCCCAAGCGCGACGACATCCACACCATCATGCTGATCGGCTCGGGACCGATCGTGATCGGGCAAGGCTGCGAGTTCGACTACAGCGGAACTCAGGCGTGCAAGGCGCTGAAGGCCGAGGGCTATCGCGTCGTCCTGCTCAACTCCAATCCGGCGACGATCATGACCGATCCGGAGTTCGCGGATCGGACGTACATCGAGCCGATCACGCCGGCGTTCATCGAAAAGATTCTCGAAACCGAACAAG
>CAYMXF010000021.1:0-21774 GCA_964393935.1 uncultured Planctomycetaceae bacterium | reverse complement strand
GTGAGGTCGAGCGTCAGCCGCGTCACGTTTTGAGTCACGACTTGCAGCCGGTCGCCGCCGGTCCACTGGTAATTGCAGACCACGTCGGTGCTCGGGTCCGCCGCCGTGCGAAAGATGACCCACGAATCGATCGGGCGTTTGAGCCTGCGACGGAGCGGCTCCGGCTTGGTTATGGGTTGCGAAGGTTGTACCGTTTGCTCAGAGGGCGCTGCGGCCGGCGTGGGCTCGGCAGTGGAAATGGATTCGCCGCCCGATGCTCGTTCCGCCGGTTGGGCCACAGTGGGTCGGGCATGTTCCTGACAGCCCGCCGCGACATACGCGACAGATACCCCCAGGGAAAGGGTCCCTGCGATGATTCTTCGATGCCGGCGTAAAGGTTGGCGCATCGGTGCAGCGGGTTCCACGTGGGTTGCCGCCCCTGTACAATCATACACGCCAGGGAACCAAGAGGTCGCTAAAAATGGCCAAACCGACAAACCGGATTCGATCGACGACCATCCTTTCAGTACGGCGGGACGGTCAGGTGGCCATGGGCGGAGACGGCCAGGTCACGCTGGGCGACGCCGTGGTCAAGTCCGACGCGGTCAAGGTCCGGCGGCTTTATAAGGGGAAAGTGGTGGCCGGCTTCGCGGGGTCCGCGGCCGACGCCTTCGCGCTTTTGGATCGCTTCGAGGCCAAACTGGAGGAGTTCAAGGGCGCCACCAAGCGTGCCGCCATCGAACTGGCCAAGGACTGGCGGACGGACCGGTCGCTCCGGCGGCTGGAGAGCCTGCTGGCCGTGGCGGACTCGGAGGCGAGCCTGATCATCGGCGGCAGCGGCGACGTGATCGAGCCGACCGACGGCGTCCTGGCGATCGGCAGCGGGGGGGTCTCCGCGATGTCGGCCGCGCGGGCGTTATTGGCCCACACGAAATTGTCCGCACCCCAGATCGTCGAAGCCGCGCTCAAGATCGCGGGCCAGATCAACGTTTATACAAACGAGCACATTACGGTGGAGACGCTGTAGCCATGGGACGCCTGGAACAACTCGAAGCCTTACTCGCCAAGGAGCCGGACGACGCCTTTTTGAACTTTGGCATGGCCATCGAGCTGGCCAAGACCCAGCGGTACGAGGAGAGCCTGGCCAGGTTTGATCGCGTGGTGGCCGTGGACCCGAACTATGTCGCCGCTAATTTTCACAAAGCCAAGACGCTGATCACCATGGGCGACATCGACGCGGCCAAGGCCGAATTGGCAAAAGGCATCGCCCAAGCCGCCGCCTGCGGCGAAATGCACGCAAAGGGGGAGATGGAAGAACTCTTGAATTCACTGTAGAATCTTTCTGATGATCCCGGCGTATTCCGGGCCAGTAAACCCATGAGCGAAAGCCAACCAGAAGCCATTCGTAATCTCCCCATCGTCGACGAGATGCAGGATTCCTACCTGCGCTATGCGATGAGCGTCATCGTCGCGCGGGCCTTGCCGGACGTCCGCGACGGGCTCAAGCCTTCGCAGCGCCGCATCCTCGTGGCGATGAACGACCTAAAACTTGGGCCGCGCAGCGCGCACCGAAAATGCGCGAAAATCTCCGGCGATACCATTGGCAACTACCACCCACACGGCGACGCGGTCGTCTATCCCACGCTGGTCCGCATGGCCCAACCCTTCGCCTTGCGCTATCCGCTGATCGACGGCCAGGGCAACTTCGGCTCGATCGACGGCGACCCGCCGGCGGCCATGCGTTACACCGAAGCCCGCATGACCCCGCCCACCGTGGACATGATGGACGACCTCGACAAGGAGACCGTCGACTTCGTCCCTAACTATGACGAGACGACGACCGAGCCGGTCGTCCTGCCGTCGAAGTTTCCGAACCTCCTCGTGAACGGTTGCACCGGCATCGCCGTCGGCATGGCAACGAACATCGCACCGCACAACCTGGGCGAGATCTGTGAGGCCATGCTGGCTCTGATTGAAAACCCCGCCATGAGCATTCCCGAACTGATGAAGATTGTCCCAGGACCCGACTTTCCGACGGGTGGAATGATTTGCGGCCGGCAGGGCATCCTCGACGCCTACATGCGCGGGCGCGGTTCCCTGACGCTCCGGGCCAAGACGCACCAAGAGGAGATGAAGAACGACCGCGTACGCATCGTCGTGGACGAAATCCCCTTCTACATCATTAAGAACACAATCACCGAGAAGATCGCCGAGTGCGTCAAGGACGGCCGCCTGCCCGAAGTGAGCGACGTTCGTGACGAGTCCGACCGGAAGCACGCGATCCGGCTCGTCGTCGAGTGCAAGTCCGGCGTGAGTCCGGAAGTCGTCCTCAACAAGCTTTACGAGTACACGCCGCTCCAGACGACCTTCGCGGTGATCAACATCGCCCTCGTTGGCAAGCAGCCGCAGACGCTGACGATCAAGCAGCTCATGGAGCACTACCTTGACCACCGCAAGGACATCATCACGCGTCGGACTCGGTTCCTGCTCCGCAAGGCCCGCCAGCGAGCACACATTCTGGAAGGTCTCATCCTCGCGTTAGGGGACATCGACGCGATCATCGAGTTGATCCGGAAATCGCCCAATCCCGACGCGGCCAAGACGCGCATGATGGAGCGGAAGCTGCGGCTCGTGGAATCGGCGGCCCTGACCAAGATGTTGCCGGAGGCGTTCGCGCGCCGCGCGGCGACGAGCGACCAATATCTCACCGGCGTCCAGGCCTCGGCGATCCTGGCAATGCAGTTACAACGCCTCACCGGCCTCGAAGTCGAAAAGCTGGCCGGCGAGTACACGAAAATCGTCGAGGAAATCGAGGGCTACCAGGCGGTCCTGCGCGATCCGGCGCTGGTGTTGGACGTGATCCGCGAAGACCTTCACGAGATGAAATCCAAATACGCCGACCCGCGGCGGACGGAGATCACGGCGGCCGTCGGTGAGTTCCGCATGGAGGAACTCATCGAAGACCTGCCGATGATCGTGACTATCTCGCACGAGGGCTACATCAAGCGCGTACCGGTGGATACCTATCGCAGCCAGGGCCGCGGAGGCCGGGGCATTCGGGGGAGCGACACGAAAGAAGGCGACTTCCTCGAAGATCTTTTCGTCGCCAGCACGCACAACTATCTACTCTTCTTTACGAATCGCGGCCGAATTTACTGGCTCAAAGTGTATGACATCCCCGAGATGGCTCGTACGGCTCGCGGCCGGTCAATCGCCAATCTGCTCAAGCTTCAGGACAACGAGCGGCACACGGCGGTCCTGCCCGTCTCGCAGTTCGAGGAGAAGTTTGTCTTCTTCGCCACCGCCAAGGGCACGGTCAAGAAGACCGCGCTCGGCGCGTTTTCCCACCCGCGGCCCAGCGGCATCATCGCCATCAGTCTCGATCCAGATGACACGTTGATCGGCGTGGCGTTAACGAACGACGAAGACGAGATCGTCCTTGGAACGCGTCAGGGAATGGCTATCCGCTATAAGCAGACCGACGTTCGGGCGATGGGCCGCTCCGCCGGCGGCGTCCGCGGGATCACGCTGCACCGCGACGACGCGGTTGTCGATCTGGTCGTCATCCGCCCCGGCATGAGCCTGCTCACCGTCTGCGAAAACGGCTTCGGTAAACGAACCGACATCGAGGAATATCGCCTGCAAAAGCGGGGGGGCAGCGGCGTCATCAACATCAAGACGACCGAGCGAAACGGTCTCGTCGTCGCCCTGAAAAGCGTTACGGACGCCGACGAACTCATGCTCATCACCGCGAAGGGGATCATGCTGCGCACCGCCGTCTCCGAGACCCGTGAGATCGGCCGCGCCACCCAGGGCGTGCGATTGATTCGATTGGATGAAGGTGACAATGTCGTCTCCGTCGCCCGAGTGGCCAAGGATGACGACAGCACCGAGGAATCTGCGGCCGGCGGCGAGCCGGGCTCTTCACCTGGAGGCTCTGCCGGCAATACTGGCAATGCCGGCGCCGAGGGACCGGCGACCGAAGGCGGCGCCCCCGTCGAATGATCGCCGCGAGTTCAAAGGCGTCCGATGCACGCCCAAACTTGGCCGCAAAGACTCAGCCGCGAGTTAATGGATCTCCTGATCCCGCCGGCATGCTCGGCCTGCGGAGATGGCATCCTCCGCGAAGAAGGCAATCTATGTGCCGATTGCGCGTTGGACCTTCACCGTTGTCTCGGAGGCGATTACTGCCAAACATGCGGCGAGGACCGCGGCGCGCACCTCCTGCTGGACGGGCGGTGTACGCCGTGTCGCATGGGCAAACCCGCCCTTCGTTTCGATCGATTCGTGCGGGTGGGTCGATACGACGGTGCGCTAAAGGCTCTCGTCCTCGGTTTCAAAAAGCGATACACGTTGGACCGTCTATTAGGCGACCTTCTGGCGGACGCAATTCAAGGGCGAGTCGATCCAGCGTCGATCGATTATTGGATTCCGATTCCTTCTCATTGGTGGAGGAGATTATCCGTCGGATTCCAACCCACGGCGCTTCTCGCAGAGTCAGCGGTTCGTCGCTGGTCCGGCAAGGTCGTTCCCGCCCTCGTAGCGACCAAATACGTTCGGGCGCTGCATCGACGCCCTGGCATGACCATCGCACAGCGAGCCGAGGCCGTTCGAGGCGTGTTCACGGTCGCACGATGGGCAAGCTTGAAAGACAAACGCGTCGGCCTTATCGACGACGTGACCAACACCGGGGCGACGCTAAAAGAAGCCAAGCGCGCCCTCAAAATAGCCGGGGCAATCCCAATTGTGGCCGCAGTCGTCGCGAGAGTATCGCGGCAGCCAGGTCCGTAAGTAGGGGTTGACCCCAAGGGCGAGAACGCATAGACTCCAAATGCCCGCGATAACGCGGCCGTAAGTACTTTGGATTATTGGGTTTACAAGACTCTCGCGGGTCGCCGCCATCCTGAATTGCCGCTGCCTATGTGGCATTGATCCGTTAGTCTTGAATCGAAGTATACGCTCGGAGGAACGACCCATGCGGATTACCGTCACAGGACGTCATACCGAAATACCCGATCCGCTGAAAACCTACTCCCAAGAAAAAGCGGCGAAGCTCGAACGATTTTACGATCGAGTCCAGACGGTAGAGGTCGTCTTTGGCCTGGAGAAGGCTAAGCACGTCTGCGAAATCATCGCCACGGCGGACCACCATACGACCTTCGTCGCCAAGGAAATGCACACCGACGCCTTCGCATCGCTCGACGCTTCGGTGAAGGATCTTGAGCGACAGCTTTCCCGCCACAAGGAAAAATTCCGAAATCGCAAACATCCCGACGGTCCATCCGCCAAGAGCCCGTTGGAGAGTCCGGTGGAATCTCCGATGTCGGAAGAGGACGATGCGTAAGACGAACCAGTCATGAAGCTGACGGATTTTGTCGTTCGACGTGCGATCGCTCCGAGCCTTTCGGCGACGGATCGCAATGGCGCAATTCGGGAGTTGATCACCGCCTTGGCCGCTGGCGGTGCATTGCCGAACGCTGACGCCGACACGATCACGAAGGCCGTGATCCAGCGCGAGAACCAGGGCAGCACTGGTTTCGGCAAAGGCGTGGCCGTCCCGCACGTCAAGCATGAGAAAGTCCCGACGATCATGGCCGCGATCGGGCGAAGCGTCGCCGGGATCGATTTTGCCGCTCTGGATCGCGCGCCGGTTTATACCGTCGTCGTTCTGCTTTCGCCGCCCGACAACCCGGACGGTCATCTCCAGGCGATGGAAAACATCTTCCGCCATTTGCAGCGAGACAATTTTCGACGGTTCTTGCGACAGGCCGAGACGGCGGATGCCGTCTGGGATCTGATCGAGGAGGCGGACCAGCTCCCCACGTGTTGACGGTCGGCCGGAGCCGCCCACGCATCGGGTGTCAGGGTGACGGGCCGGCAACGCGGGGAGATGTTTAGGGACGCTCATGGACGAACGCCATGCAGGACGACAACCATCGACAGGTCGAAGTCGAGGTGACCATCAGCAACGTGCAGGGGCTGCACGCCCGGCCGGTCATGCGTTTTGTCGATCTTGCCGGCCAGTTCGCGAGCCGGATCAAGGTCTGCAAAGGCAAGCACTGCGTCGATGCCAAGAGCCCCATGGAGATGATGCTTCTGGAGGCTTCACGGGGGACCGTTCTGAAAATCATGGCCGATGGCGACGACGCGCCACAGGCCGTCGAGGCGCTGATCGGCCTGGTCAACGGCAAGTTCGGCGAAGACTGACCCGCCGTTCACGACCCAGTGCTGTGTTACGAGGAGGCTGCCCATGCCGCTGAAACGCGGGATCGGTGTCTCCGCCGGCGTTGTGATCGGTGACGCGGTCGTCCTCGAAACGGAGGAGACCCGCGTTCCGCGTCGCGCCGTCGCGCCCGACGAGATTCCCCACGAACTGGCTCTGCTCACACGGGCTTTCGAGGCTGCCGAAAGCGAGCTTTCGAAAGAGCGCGAGGATCTTTCTCGCCGCGCCGGCGCGGATATGGGGGATATTCTTGGCTTCCACCAACGTTGGCTCGCCGATCCCAAGCCGCGTAAAGAAATCACCGCACTGATCGAGAGCAAGAATTACAGCTCCGCCTACGCCATCAGCGTCTTCATGCGCCGTTACCGTCGCCGCTTCCAGGAGATGGGCAGTCCCTATTTGCAGGAACGCGCCAAAGACGTTGTCGATATCGAGCGCCGTCTGCTGCACCACGTCGGCGGCGAGACGCGCCAAGAACTTGCCGACGCCGAATCGCCCGTCATTATAGTCGCGCACGACTTGACACCGTCGCAGCTTGTGATGTTGGAGAAGACGCACAAGCTTCTGGGCTTTGCCACGGATGCTGGCGGCGCGACTTCCCACACGGCCATTCTCGCCGCCGGTCTCGGCATTCCCGCAGTCATTGGTTTGGAGGACATCACAGCACACGTCTCCGGCGGCGACACGCTCGTGATCGACGGTCTGCACGGCGTTGTCGTCATCAACCCTGACGAAAGCCAGCGAGCCGAGTACACCACCCAGGTCGCGCACCTCAAGGAAGTTCGTGCGACGCTGGAGGAACTGCGCGATCTTGGCGCGGAGACGCGCGACGGCCAGCGCATCGAATTGCTCGGCAACATCGAATTCCCGTCCGAGATCGCCGGGTGTCTCGAAAAAGGCGCCACCGGCGTCGGCCTCTTTCGAACCGAATTCCTCTTCATGCAGGATGGCCACTCGCCAACAGAAGAAGAACAGTTCGAAACCTATCGCGCGGCGGCGCTGGCCCTTGACGGTCGCCCGCTGGTCATTCGCACCATGGACCTCGGCGGCGACAAGTGCCATCCCGGCTGGGAACCGGAGAAGAATCCGTTTCTTGGCCTGCGCTCCATCCGTTACAGCTTGCAGCATCTCACGATGTTTCGGCCTCAATTACGCGCGATCGTCAGAGCGAGCGCGTTCGGAAACGTTCGCGTCATGTTCCCGCTCATCTCGCGACTCATGGAGCTTCGCCAGGCGAAATTCGTCTTGAATCTGGTCATGGAAGAGTTGGAAGAGGCGGGCTATGAGTTTCGCAATCCGATCCCTGTCGGCGTGATGGTCGAAACGCCTGCGGCGGCGATCTGTGCCCGCGAACTAGCCGAAGAGACGGACTTCATGAGCATCGGGACGAACGATCTCGTGCAATACACCTTGGCCGTCGATCGAGCGAACGAACGTGTCGCGCAGCTTTATACCCCGGCCGATCCTGCGGTCCTGCGACTCGTGCGCGGAGTCGTGCGGGACGGTTGTCGGGCGGGTACGCCAGTCAGCCTCTGCGGAGAAATGGCCGGCGACCCTGTTTTCACTATCTTATTGATAGGACTAGGGTTACGAACGCTTTCCATGGCTGCGAACAACGTCCCAGTCGTAAAGAAGATCATCCGCAGCATCACCCTGACCGATGCAGAGCGGGTCAAGCGGCGGGTTTTGTCTTTCGAAACCGAGCGAGAGGTGCTAAACTACCTTCGCGACGAGACCCGCAAGGTGTGGGGAGACATCTGACGTACGGGGCAGGTCGCGGCGCTGCATGGCCAATAGGCCGTGCGCCGCCGCAGCTTGCCCGATGGACGGGCGGCAAGAATACGTTCCCGATGCAGGCGCGGTGTACGCGCCGGAGCGCGTCGGGTACATGGAATAGAGGGATCGCTAACGGGCTTGCGCGTTTGTTTAGCGATTCGGTACGCTGTTGACGGCGACCTTCGGTTCATCTCTCACCACGACACCCTGCGGCTTTTCGAGCGGGCTTTGGCGCGTGCGGAATTACCCGTGCGCTTTTCGCAGGGATTCAATCCTCGCCCGCGGATGTCGATCGTGCTGCCTCGCCCGGTGGGCGTCGCGTCGCGCGATGAGTTGCTCGTGGTGGAGTTGACCGGCGAGATGGATTCTCGCGAGGCGCTGTCGCGGCTCTCGCAGCACATGCCGATCGGTTTGATGCTTTTATCCGCGGACTTTCTTATAGCAGGTGAAAAGCGCGTGCCCATCCGGGCGACGTACTCGCTTTCGCTGGACCCGCAACATCGCGAAGCCGTGACGCAAAAGGCGTCCACGCTTCTGGCGGCGGAAAGTCTTCCGGTCGAACGCACCATCCCGAAGAGCGCCTCGCGGCGGTCGGTCGATATCCGGCCGTACCTCGTCGCGATCGAGTCGACGCCGGAAGGCGTTCGCTGGACGCAGGTGGTCTCGCAAAGCGGGACGGCTCGCGTCGGCGAAGTACTCGAAGTGCTGGGTCTACCGAGTCGCGAGAATCTGTACCGCGTTTGCCGAGAGCACGTCTCGTACGAGTCGTAAGCCGGCTTGGCCGCGTACGCCCGACGATCCCCGAAAGGACTATTGTGAAAAATATCAAGAAACGTTCGCGCTCCGGGAAAAAAGCCGAAGCGTCCGGACGGACCTCCTCGCGCGGCGAGGATCGTCAGGCCCGTGAGATTGAGGTGAGCGAGGCGATCGCGACGGCCAAAATCGTGCGGCCGGCGCAACACCGTAAAACGGTCGGCGGCGTCGAGGCGGCGGATTTCAGCGCTGGCATCCTCGACTCCGATGAGCGTCCGTCCTCAAGTGTCACCGCCGTCATGGCGACGTTGCCTGCCGCGTCGTTCAACGACCGGCCGCCTTTGCCGGAAGTCGACTCGACCATCGTGCAGGCGCATGACAGCGCCGACGAATCGGCTGCGGCGGATCGACGCGATGACGTCGCGGAACTCCGGGATCAAGCCGATCGCCGCGAACCGTCCGCGAATGAACAGGACCCGGAGGGACCGCCGCGCAGACGCCGCTCGCGCCGGCGCGGAGGCCGCGGTCGCCGAAAGGGCCGCGCCACGGAGGCGGAGACCCCATCCGCCGAATCAGGCGATTCACCGGTCGCCGCGCCGGAAAGCCACAAACCTTTGCCCGTTGCGTCCGCCATTGCGGATTCGCGTGATAGTGGAACCACCCTGGTCGAAGAAGACCTGGAAGAGGTCGACGAAGGTCCTCGCCGCGGTAGACCGAGGACCAAGGCCGCGCGTGACGAATCCGATGAAGGCGCGACGCCGGCGGACAGCGGCGAACGCCGCGAGATGCTCATCAACGTCTCCGATCCGGATGAAATGCGCATCGCGTTGCTTCGAGCCGGCCGACTGGACGAACTCTATATCGAGCGGACCACATCGGTCTCCAACGTCGGAAACATTTACAAGGGACGCATTACCAACGTCGAGCCCTCCATCCAGGCGGCCTTCATCGATTTTGGAAAACCCGCCCACGGCTTCCTGCACATCAGCGACCTGCATCCCAAGTATTTCCCTGAAAGCAAGGGCGAGCCCGAACTCGTCGGCCGCAAGACGCCGAGACGAAATCGTCCGCCGATCCAAAACTGCCTGCGTCGCGGTCAGGAAATCATCGTCCAAGTCATCAAGGAAGGCGTCGGCACGAAGGGGCCGACTCTATCCAGTTACATCTCACTGCCAGGCCGATTCCTCGTGATGATGCCCGGCATGGACGAACTTGGAGTCTCGCGCAAAATCGAGGACGAAGAGCATCGCCGTAAACTTCGCGATATGCTCGGCCAGCTCTCGCTCCCCGACCATATGGGCTTCATCGCCCGCACGGCCGCCATCGATCAGACGAAGCGCGATCTCCAGCGCGACCTGGATTATCTCGCGCGCCTCTGGGACAAGGTCGAAGAGCGGATCCAGAAGGAGCCCGCTCCGGCCGAGCTTTACAAAGAGTCGGACTTGGTCATCCGCACAATCCGCGATGTTTTTGATTCCAGCCTGCACAAGATCATCGTGGACAACCCGCTCGTCGCCGCCCGCGTCCGCGAGTTCCTGGCCATCGCCAGTCCGCGCGGGCACGACGTCGTGACGCTCTACGAAGACCCCGAGCCGCTGTTCCACCGCTACGGCATTGAGATCGAGATCGACAAGCTGCATTCCAAGCACGTCGCGTTGGCCTGCGGCGGCTCTCTGGTGATCGAACCGACCGAAGCCCTCGTGGCCATCGACGTGAACTCCGGCCGCTTCCGCGTTCACGACAATCCGGAAGAAACGGCCTACCGCGTCAACCTGGAAGCAGCCGACGAGATCGCCCGCCAACTCCGCCTGCGCGACCTCGGCGGCCTCATCATCTGCGACTTCATCGACATGATGGCGGAAAAACACCGCCGAGCGATCGAATACCGATTGGCCGATGCTTTGCAGAAGCACAAGGAACGGGCCAAGGTGCTGCGCATCTCCAAGTTCGGCATCCTCGAAATGACGCGGCAGCGCCAGCGGCCGTCTTTCGCCAAGAGCATGTTCCAGGATTGCCCGCGATGCAGCGGCAGCGGCCGGATCAAGGCGACCGAGTCCGTAGGGCTCGACGTGATGCGCGAAATCCGCATGGCCAGCCAACGCGAAGGCGTCGCCAGCATCGACATCCGCGTGACCACGTCCGTCGCCGACGACCTGCTCAACCGCAAACGGCACCAGATCACCGACATCGAAAAGGCGACCGGTCAGACCATCCGCATCCACGGCGATCCGCTACTCGGCGTGGATGAGGTGCATATCTCGTGTATCGACCGCCGGGGCCGAGAGATCCCGATAACGACCCTCCGATCAAGCAGTTCGTCCGGATCGCCTTCGACGGCGGCTGCGGGTCCGCGCGAAGGGGGGCGTCCGCCATCGGCAGCGGCCGGTTCCTCCAGTCGGCGCGGCGGACGACGGCGTTCGAGAGGGTCCGGCCGCGGGGTCCGCCGATAGTAGACGGGGGCCTCAGCTTGGTCTGAAATGAAAAGGTGCGCGGTCGCATGTAGCGGGGCGGATGATGGAGGTTGTCGATTGACATTGCAGCATGCGCTTGAACCGCGATTTGGCCGTCGAAGTGGCTTGCCGTTTGGCGGATTGTTCAAATCTCGCTTGCCTTTTCGCGTAACTACGCTAAGCACATATGCGAGGGGAGTTAAATGGTGCTTGCGACTTGGAATAGTCCTGTTCGCTGTGGCGCTGGCCGGCGGCTGCGGCCCGGTGTGGTACCTCGACCCCGGCTTCGCCGAGCGCGTGGCTGCGCACGATAAGAAACCGCTGCTGCTTTATTTCAAGTCGTGGGATTCGTCGGTCCACCGTAACATGCGCCTGGAGGTGCTCGAAAACGCCGCGGTCAAGGCCGAGTTGACGGGCACGATCAATGTCGAATTGGAATACGCCTATTTCCCGCAGTATCGCAATCGCTACGGCGTCCGCCAGTCGCAGGTCTGCGTCATGTGTAATTCCGAAGGCAAGCGTGTCTCTACGCCGCTCTACGTCAACCCCGTGCCGACGCCGGAGAAGTTCCTCGACTGGCTAAAGATCGCCAAGACCGCCGCCCTGCCCTCCGCCGCTTCCGGTCCGAGTAAGTAATCTCGGCGCTACTTCGCTTTAACTGAGTTTCCCTCGCAGCCAAGCCGCCGCCGCTACGATCGCCTCGGGGATTTTGCCGACGTCGGACCCGCCGCCTTGGGCGAGGTCTGGCTTGCCGCCGCCTTTGCCGCCGACGATCGGCGCGATCTCCTTGATGAGATCGCCGGCCTTCAGGCCCTTGGAGACGACGTCCTGCGTCATCGCCGCGAGAAGCAAGACCTTGCCGTCGCCGGCCGCCGCCAGCAGGATCGCCGCCGAGCCGGCGCGGCTGCGCAGCGAATCGCAAGCGCTGCGGAGTTGGTCGATGCTCGCCGTTCCCATGTCCGCCGCGATGATCGCCGTCGCGCCAGCGCGCGGGGCGGATTCCAACACTTGATCTGCTTTTGCCAGGATGTCCGCGGCGCCGACCTTGGCCTGCATTTTCGCGGCCTTCTTGGCCCGTTCTTGAAGCTCGGCCAGTTCGGCCCGCAGCCGCGCCTTTTCGGTGACCGGCAATTCCGTCTCGTTCATCGTTGTGGTCAATTCCGCGACCACCGTCGGCAGCGCCGCATCGTCTTTCTTCTTGGCTTCAGCGATTCGCCGCGCCAGGTCTGCCGCGGCCTTCTCGACGCGCTCCGCGTGCTCCGCCGTTACGCCTGTCACGCGCCGAATGCCCTTGGCGACGGCCGATTCCTCGACGAGCCGGAACCGCTTGATTTCACTCGTCCGCTTGACGTGCGTCCCGCCGCAGAACTCGACGCTGTAGCGCATCCACTCGTCGTTTTTGGGATCGTCCAGAAGCTGCTCGACCGGCACGCCGACGGAGACGACGCGGACCTCGTCGGGATATTTCTCGCCGAAGACCGCGCGGAGCGTGCTCACCTCGCGGGCCTTCTTCTGATCCGCCTCGGCCGTGAAGACCTCCAGGTCCTCTTCGATCTGCGAGTTGACCAACTCCTCGATTCGCGAAAGCTCTTCCTCCGTGACCTGGGAGGGGTGCGAAAAGTCAAACCGCGTCTTGTCCGGATCGACGAGCGAGCCCTTCTGCTGGACGTGCTCGCCAAGCACCTCCCGCAGCGCCCAGTTCATGACGTGCGTGGCGGTATGGTTTTGCATTGTGGGATGGCGAGATTGCTCTTGAACCTCAAGCTCGACTGCTTGATCGCGAACCAACCGGCCCCGAATGAGACGACCCAAGTGAACTATCGTATCAGACAATCGTATCGTCGCTTCAACGGCGAACTCACCGTCAGAACCTCTGATAATGCCAATGTCGCTGACTTGACCGCCTTGCTCGGCATAGAAGCAGGTCCTGTCCAGTATCAGTGCCACATATTCTGAAGTCTTGAGGGTGTCGAACTCCTCACACAGTTGCGTAGAGAACCGACCATCTGGTACAGGCCATAAGATGCCAAGTAAACGAGCGTCCGCAACTCGGAGCGTGGAATACTTAAGGCCCTCATTGGTAGGACCGAGCTCAACAACCCGCTCGTACTGCGTCCGAATCTTGTCTATCGCATCCAACCCATAACTAAGTCCTTTACCACGCGCCCGATCACGAGCCAACTCCATAAGACGCTCATACTCGCCGATGTCAACAGTCAGTCCGCGTTCCTTAGCCATTAACTCCGTCAAGTCGATCGGGAAGCCGTAGGTGTCATGTAGTCGAAAAGCATCTGCCCCCGGTATCGCCAAGCTCGACAATAACTGTGCGCACTCTTTCGGTAGTTTCTTAACCTCAAACTCAAATGATTGTTGGTCGCCTTTAGCAACATAATCGCTTAATGTGTGATGACATGCTGAAAGTTCACCAAAAGGTGAACGCCAAGGTTGTTGATCTCGGAAACTGCGAACGAATTGGACCAATTCCTCACAGTGCTTTTTGAGTAGATCCAAATCAATTTGGTGATTAAGCAGATTGGGGCTTGCTGAACTGATTGTAGCGGCAATTGACATTACATGTCGTCTTAGCGTTTCACGTGGAACCGCGATCTCTTCGAATAGCGCGATGCCGCGATCCAACGTCTTGATGAAGGACCGCTCTTCGTCGCGGATGATTTCGGCGACGTGCTGCGGGTTCTTCTTCAGCTCCGGAAACGCCTCGCCCATGCCATCGACAACGGCTGGGACGAGTTTGCAGATGAATGGTTCGTGTGTACCGAGGTATTGTCGGCCGTAGCGGACGGCACGGCGCAGGATTCGGCGCAGGACGTAGCCGCGCCCTTCGTTGCTCGGCGTCGCTCCGTCCGTCAGCGCAAACGTCAACGTCCTTAGATGATCGGCGACCACTCTGTAGGCGACGTCGACCATGATTTGAGGATCACTCGGCGCTCCCTCACGGTCGCGGCTCTGATCGGAACCGCTGTCACGGCCGGCAGGGGCGCCGGCCGCTACGACAGCTTCGAGCTTTCCGGTGTATGCCGGCGCGCCCGTCACGCGCTGAATCGCCGCGAAGATCGGCGTGAAGATGTCCGTGTCGTAGTTGCTCTTCTTGCCCTGCAAAAGCGCCGTGATCCGCTCAAAGCCCATGCCGGTATCGACGTGCTTGGCCGGCAGTGGGGTGAGCTTCCCGTCCGCCGCGCGATTGAACTGGATGAAGACGAGGTTCCAAATCTCCATGACCCGCGCGTCGCCGGCGTTGACGAGCGAGCCGCCGCTTTTGTCCGGCGTGAGGTCGATGTGAATCTCGCTGCACGGCCCGCACGGCCCGGTGTCGCCCATCTCCCAGAAATTGTCCTTCATGTTGCCAGGATGCACGCGCTCCGGTGGAAGTACCTTGAGCCAAAGATCACGCGCCTCCTCATCCGGCGGGAAATCTTCGGTCCCCCCCTGGGCCCCTTGGCCCCTCGACCCCTTGGCCCCTCCGAAATAAGTCGCGTGCAGCCGCTGCGGATCGACGCCCCAGACGTTCGTGAGCAGGTCCCACGCCCAGGCGATCGCCTCCTTCTTGAAGTAGTCGCCGAAGGACCAGTTGCCGAGCATCTCGAAAAAGGTGTGGTGGTAGGTGTCGTGCCCTACGTCGTCGAGGTCGTTGTGCTTGCCGCCCGCGCGGATGCACTTTTGCGTGTTGGCGGCGCGCTTGAACGACCGGCTGCCGGTGTCGAGGAACACATCCTTGAACTGATTCATCCCCGCGTTGGTGAACATGAGCGTCGGATCGTCGTGAGGCACGCAGGGGCTCGACGGCACGAACGTATGGCCGCGCTTCTTGACGAAGTAGTCGATGAATTCCTGGCGGATCTGGGCTGCGGATCGCGTGTTCATGGCTGCATCGTAAGATCGCCGCCGGGCGGCGCGAAGAGGGGGCTGTTTGAGCATTTCGCCGGCGCTCGATGAAAGTGATCGTCTCGATTTCGCCAACAGGTGGCGCACCGATCATCGCGATCTGCGCCGCCGGATTGCGCAGCTGCCCATGAGCGCCAGCGGCATCAGGGCTACTTCCGAGCCCGCTCCGCAGCAGCCGGCGGCGGGCTGGCCGGGGGGAGTGGCCGAGTTGTCGTCGCAGGCGTCGCCGATGCCGTCGGCGTCGATGTCCTCCTGGCTGACGTTAAAGGCGTTCGGGCAGTTGTCGCAGGCGTCGCCCAGGCCGTCACCGTCGGAGTCCTCCTGGCCGTCGTTGGCGACATTGTCGCAGTTGTCGCAATCGTCGGGATGTGCGTCGCCGTCGGCGTTAGAATCGCACTCGTCGGGCAGTTCGTTGCTGTTACAGTCGGGCTTAAAGCCGTTGATGATCTCGAGTGGATCGCCGATGCCATTGCTGTTGCAGTCCTGGAGGCTGCCGAAGGGACGGACAAACAGGGCCCTGTAGTTTTGCCAGATCACGAATGCCTGGTGAATCCGCGTCCAGGAGCCGGCGTCGTCGCCCGAATAGTATCCGACCTGAAGTCCTGTGCCTGCCGACTCATCAAAGGCCAGCGCGAAGTCCTCGGTGGCGCTGGTGTCCCACTGCGCACCGATGTAGATGTTGCCTGAAGCGATCTGAACGCCCGCGGCGGACACGTCGTAGCTATAAAGCTGATAATCGTTAAGCGGTACGTTGTTCGCCGAGACGGCGATGGACGCCAGGCGCGTTCCGGGCAGGCCCAGAACCCCGTCGTCGTCATAAACAACAATGTTGAAATCGAATTGAGCGTCGCCCATGGCCGTGTTGTGCCGCCAGGCGAAGCAGACCCGTTCATAGTTGTACGGATAAACCGGCGGAGTAAATCGCTCGACAACAATCGTGTTCATGCCGGGGTTTGCACGGATGCCGCCTTCGTCCGAGCCGTCATCGTGACCATCGCTGTCATCGCAAGCGGCGTTTGGAATGACGCCGAAGACGGGGGCGGCGGCGAGCAGGGGAAGCGCGACAACCCAATACAGCGCCGCTTGGAGACGGATCATCCGGTGTGGGCAGCACTGCGTGCCAATAGCGTTTCTGGTAACGACTCGGAGCATTTCTCGAATCCTTGCCCATGTCTCGATGGCTGTCGTGGAGAGTGTTCCGCTCATCCGACGACCCGGAACTACGATGATACCGCGCTGGAGGTTTCAAGAAAACAGCCGTTGGCGGACCGTCTGCCAAATTGCTGTGCTCCGAAATCGCCTCATTTTGGCCTCAAATCGCTCGCTGGATTCCGATATCGCCGCGGCGTAGCTGAGCGGCAAGGCGTAGTGAGCGGCGGACAGACCCCCATCGGCTCGCTATTCGTACCGTGGCACCGTCGGGTCTACCTCGCGCGACCAGGCGTCGATGCCGCCGGCCATGTTGCGGGCGCGCTCGAACTCCTGCTTATGAAGGAACGCGACGACATTCGCGCTGCGGACGCCGTGATGGCAGAAGACGACGTACTCCTTCGCGGGATCGAGCGATTGCAGCCGTGCGGGGATGTCGCCCATGGGGATGTGCAAGGCGCCGTCGATCCGGGCGATCGCCAACTCCTCCGGCTCGCGGCAATCCAGCAAGACGAAATCCGGCGACCGCTCATCGAGCCGCGCCTTGGCTTCAGCGGGCTTCATTTCTTGGTCCATCGGGAACATGGCCATCGATTATACGATGCAGACGTCGAAAATAAACCGGGATTTCCGGAATTGCGGAGTGCATAGTGCGAGTCGAATTCAAATAAATAAGAAAGATGCCGGAAAAGGGTGGAAAAGGTCGAAATTTTCTCGCCGGCATCGTCGCGAGCGGATAGCATTTTTTCTTCCCGTCACCCATCCCATAGACTCATCACCATACTCCCGCTGCACTATTCATCCTTGCTCAGCGCACCACCTTTTCGCGTGGATTTTTTGAAATATTTTTCGATCAATGCGCCGCCACCTTCGGCGGGCAGGTGCTCATCTGCTCGAACCGGTCGACGGTGATCTGCGGTTGATCGCCCGCCAGCACCAGCGGGGCGTCGAAATAGAGATAGTTGGGCTTGCCTTCACCGACAAACTCTCGCTCGATGAAGCAGGCGAGCGACCGCGCGGCGGGTGGGAAGTACGCCGAGAGCGGCTGATGCGGGCTGCCAAGCTGTATCAGCACGGACCCGTCGGAAAGATGGAACGGCCGCACCAAGTCCGCGAGGATGACGATCGTCGCGGACGCCTTTGCGTGCGACACGATATCTGCATAATCCAACCGGCAATCGAAAAAATCCTCGCCTTGTCCCGTCGCGTGCCGATAGTCGTCCATCTGTCCGGCGCGAATCCGCCACCAGGCCTTGAGCCGATCGTACGCCGCGCCGCGCACGCCATCGCTCCAGATGCCCAGCCCTTCGCGCCGCGCCCATAGCTCCGCCCGCTCCATCGCCTCGCGGTGCATCCGTGGCCGACCGTATTTCTCGAAGCAAGGACTACGCCCGTCACGCACGAGTTTGGCGTTGAATAGCTCCCCTCGGGCATGCACATAAGCGAGGAGTTTGCCGGAGTTGCTCCACTCCTCGCCGCCGGAGGGAAACTCGATTTGTACCTCGGCGGTGTTTTCGAGCAGATAGTCCTTGGCCCATTGAAGGGTTTGCCGACCCAATTCCGTCGGCGGCCGCGGCCCGCCCGTCGTCGCCGGCTCCGGGACCACGTCCATCAGACGGACCGGTCGCGGCGATCCCTCCCAATGCACCACCAGCGTGTCCGATTCGACGACGCCGAGTAGGGCGCAGACCAACTGCATGGACATCTTCTTTCCCTCGACGCCATGAGCCCGAAAGGATGGGTCGACGACCACCCGAGTGCTAGATCGCCGATTCGATGACGCCACTATACCGTGAAAACCGGCCATTTTCAAGACTTTCAGCAGCGGTTCTATGCACAGGCGCAAACGTCGCGCGTCCATTCGAGGGCTTAGCCGATTCCGGTCGATAGAAAGTAAGGTTTGATGGCGACGGCGGTTGTGCGCGCGGGAATTTTTAAGACGCGCGCGTCGGCTGTCGGCGCTGTGGGTTATAAACGCGAAAACTTCGATCCTGTGAGATCTTTGATGGATGAAACGCCCGCTGCTTACGGTGCCTCGACGCTTCGCAATTGTCGCCTGATCGCGGCGCTCGTTCTTTGTGCGTTCGCGTGGGTGGCGATCTTGACCTTCGACATCGGCGATTGGCCCAACTCCGCCTTCTGGCCACAGCCCGATCCGGTCCACAACGGCTGCGGACGCGCCGGCGCCTGGCTCTCGTTTCAACTGATGCACTACCTCGGCGACGGGGTCTATCCGCTCTTCCTCGTGTTGACGCTCGGTGCGCTGTTCCAACTCGCCCGAAAGCAGATCGCCGGCATCGTGCTTCGATTCATCGGCATGACCCTGGTGACCTCCGCGACGGCTGCGTCGTCCGCCATGTTGGACTCGCACGTTGGCGTGGGGCTTGTCGAAGGTCGCGGCGGCATCCTCGGCATCGCCCTCGCCGCCGTTCTCAAGACCGGCTTCTCCACCTGGGGGGCGTGGATGGTCCTCATCGCCGCCAACATCGTCGGGCTTCTCCTGACCGCCGACAATCTCCTGCTTCGCGCGCCCCATGGACTTGTTTGGTTGCGACAGAAGGCGGCCGACTTCCTCGAAACGCTCCGCAGCGCCGGTTCCATACAACCGACGCTGACGCCCGTCATGATGGGCGCCGGCAATGTCGCCCTCGCCGCGCCGGCACAACGACGCAAAGACGAGGACGTGTTCGACAAGGAAATAGAGGAAGAATCCGCCTACGCCGCGAATGCAACGGATGAAGAAGAAACGACAGCGAGGAGTGAGCCCGATCCCTCGTTCGAAGCCGACGCCAAGCCCCTCTCGGTTCCCGAGCGCGAACTGATTATCAAGATGCTCGGAAGGGACCGCGTCGAAGGCAAAGTGCCCAAGAGCGCCTGGCCGACGGAACTCGGCGACTACGTCCTCCCGCCGCTCTCGCTCCTCCGCGATCCCGAGGGCCGCTATTGCTCGGCGCAGGAGGGTCTCGTCCGCGATCAGGCGGCCATCCTTCAGCGCACGCTGGCCGAGTTTCGCATCGAGGTCCAAGTCGTCGAGATCGACACCGGGCCCGTCATCACCATGTTCGAACTGGAGTTGTCGGCCGGCACGAAGGTGAGCCAGATTCAGCACCTCGCCAACGACATCGCCCGGGCGCTCAAGGCCCCGGCCGTCCGCGTCGTCGCCCCGATCCCCGGCAAGAACACGATTGGCATCGAAGTGCCCAACGTGAACAAGGAAAAGGTGCGGCTCAAGGAACTCATCATGCTCGGCGGCGTCAAGCCGACGCGCATGGCCCTGCCGGTCTTTATAGGCAAGAACGCCAGCGGCGATCCACTCATTTGCGACATCACCACCATGCCGCACATGCTCATCGCCGGCACCACCGGCAGCGGCAAGTCCGTCAGCATCAACACCCTGGTCATGTCCATCCTCATGACCCAGCGGCCGGATCACGTGAAGCTGATCCTCGTCGATCCGAAGATGGTCGAGCTTTCCGTCTTTAAGGAAATCCCGCACCTGATGTGCCCGATCGTCACGGACATGCAGCGGGCGGAACTGATCCTCCAGTGGGCGACGACGAAGATGGACGAGCGCTATGAGTTGCTGGCCGAGGCCGGCGTTCGCGATATCGGCGGCTTCAACCGTCTCGGCAAAGAAGAAATTTACAACCGCTTTCAGCCCTCGACGGAGCAGGAGAAGCGACAAATCCCGACGCACCTGCCGTACATCGTTATTCTGATCGACGAATTGGCGGACCTGATGATGACCAGCGGCAAGGAGGTCGAGCACCACCTGTCGCGGCTGGCGCAAAAGAGCCGCGCGGTCGGCGTCCATTTGATCGTCGCCACGCAGCGGCCGCAGGCCAACGTCGTGACCGGCCTGGTCAAGAGCAATCTGCCCTGCCGCATCGCTTTCCGCGTCGCCAGCCGAATGGACTCGCGGATCGTCCTCGATCAAAACGGCGCGGAAGTCCTCATGGGCGAAGGCGACATGCTCTTTCTCCCGCCGGGTTCCGCGAAATTGGTTCGTGCGCAGGGCACCTACATCGAGGACGACGAGATCAAGGCCGTCATTAAGGACTTGGCGGAAAAAGCCCGGCCGGACTTCCACTTTGAGCTTCAGCGCTTGAAGCCCGAGGGAGATGAACAGGCCGGCGAGCGCGATCCGCTCTTCGATCGCGCCGTCACCATCATCGTCGAGACGAAGCGCGGTAGCGTCAGTCTGCTCCAGCGCCGTCTCGAAGTCGGTTACTCGCGCGCCAGCCGCCTGATCGACCAGATGGCCGCCGCCGGGATCGTCGGTGAGTACAAGGGCAGCCAGGCCCGCGAAGTGCTCATCACCGAAAAAGAGTGGAACGAAATCCGCAAGCAGCGCGACGGAGATGTCTCCGGCGGGAACTATCGCGCCGACATGCAATCCAACGAAGACGAACTCTACGGCTCCGCCGACCTGGACGACGACACCGTCCCCGATCTCATCGACGACCGCGGCGATATTCGCGGTTAACCGATCAATAGCGGAAATCGCCACTTCTCCTGTAGCCCCACCTTGATTCACCCCCGCCTCACAACTACCCTATACCTATGCCCCAGCGGGATAAGATCACTCTCTCAACCCTTCGGGCGCGGAAGAAGTCCAAGACGCCGATCACGATGTTGACGGCCTACGACTTCCCCACGGCACAGATCGAGGAAGCGGCGGGCATCGACTGCATCCTCGTCGGCGACTCCGCCGCCCAGGTCGTCCTCGGTCACGGCACGACCCTCCAGGCGACGATGGATTACATGATCACGATTACCGCCGCCGTCCGCCGCGGCGCGCCGACCGTCTTCCTGATCGGCGATATGCCTTACCTGTCCTTCAACATCAACACCCAGGAAGCCATCCGCAACGCCGGCCGTTTCATGGCCGAAGCCGGGTGCGACTGCGTGAAGATCGAAGGCGATGCCCGGACCGTGCCGACCGTCGCAGCCCTGGCCGCGGCGACCATCCCCGTCATGGTCCACCTGGGCCTGCGTCCCCAGGCCGTTCATCAGTTCGGCGGGTACCGTGCCCAGGGTCGCGATGCACCGGCTGCTCAGCAGCTCATCAACGACGCCCACCGTCTGGAGGAGGCCGGGGCCTGTGCCCTTCTTTTGGAGGCCGTCCCTCCGGAACCTGCCCGGATCATTGCCGAGTCCACCCCCCTGCCGGTCATCGGCTGCGGGGCGGGTGCCCACTGTGACGGCCACGTCGTGGTCCTCCATGACATGCTTGGCCTTACGGCCGGCCCGCTTCCGAGGTTTGTGAAGCCTTACGCGGCCATTCGTGACGAGATCACAAAGGCTGTCGCTGCATATATATCCGACGTTTTGGGGCGGCGATATCCATCGGCAGAGCATTGCTACCAGATGGAGCCGGGGGAGGCAGCCCGGTTGACCCCAGCCGTGAGCCCCCCAGCCAAATGACCTCGGTCAGATGCCTTTTTCCTACCCCCATACGTTGCCAAGGCTCGGCCGGGGAGGGTTTTGCGATGGCCCGGTCCGGATTTTTCACTGGCATCTTTGTGGCGATCGGTGATATAA
>CAYMXF010000020.1:20779-22482 GCA_964393935.1 uncultured Planctomycetaceae bacterium | reverse complement strand
GGCTTCATCCCCTCGCGCCCTTGGCCCCTGCGCCCTCGGTTCCTCGTCCCCGGTTTCGACCGTCCCAGCAAATCCCAGCCAGTTACGCACCCCGAGTTTCGTCGTGGCGACCCGGCATTCCTCTTTCGTCTTTCGTAATTCGTCATTCGTCCTTGGCTTGTGCTCAAATAGGCCAAATTACGATAATTCCTCCCCTCGGCCCCTTGGACCCTCGAACCCTCGGCCCCTCGATAGAGAATTCAACTTTACATCAACCAAGAATTCAACCGCCCAACCCCGCCGGCGCTATCGAAAACGCGGCCGATTCAAGAAATTCAGGCCAATTCAACCACTTGCTTTTTTTCTTGAATTATTCAACCGTGAACTCGCCGTTCGGGAAGAATGACGCTTTGAATTACGCCAACGGCGTATCGGCTTCCAGCCCAGGGTTGGTCGCTTCGGCGAACTACCCTGGGAACGCAACGTGCGAAAAACAAGACAACCCCATCGGGGTTGTGGATTTGGATTTGATCGATATGCCCACCCAGGGTAGCCCCGGCGCGCCGGGACAACCCTGGGCTTGAAGTTGTGACCCCGTTGGGGTCAGAGAAGTCCCCTGGTGATTCACCGGGGTCTAAGTGATTAAGGAATCGCTACGTGCGCGGGGCGGCGGATTTCACTTCGGGCGTGGCGTCTGGAAAGCGGGCGAAGTTGTTGACGAAGAGTTTTGCCAGGTCTTTCGCTTTCGCGTCGTAGGCGGCGGGGTCGGACCAGGTTTTGCGCGGGGTGAGCAGTTCCGAGGAGACGCCGGGGACTTCCTTGGGGATGTGCAGGCCGAAGATGGGGTCTTCACTCGTCGGAGCTTCGGTGAGTTTGCCGCTTAATACGGCGGTGATCATCGCCCGTGTCGCGGCGAGGTCAATGCGGTGACCGACGCCGAAGGGGCCGCCGCACCAGCCGGTGTTGACGAGGTAGCAGGTCGAGCGGTGCTTGGTGATCTTCTCGGCAAGCATCTTGGCATAGACCATTGGGCTGCGCGGGAGGAAGGGCTGGCCGAAGCCGGTGCTGAAGGTGGCCTGGGGCTCGCTGCCCATGCCGGCCTCGGTGCCGGCGAGCTTGGCGGTGTAGCCGCTCATGAAGTGGTACATGGCCTGGGCGGTGGTGAGGCGCGAGATCGGCGGGAGGACGCCGAAGGCATCGCAGGTCAGGAAGATGACCGCCGAGGGGTGGTTCTCGACGTGACCGCTGAGCAGGGCGTTGTTGATGAACTCGATGGGATAGGCCGCGCGGGTGTTCTCGGTGTACTTTTCGCTGTCGAAATCCACTTCGCGGGTGTCCTCGTTCACGACGACGTTTTCGAGGACAGTGCCGAACTTGATGGCGCGGTAGATGTCCGGCTCGCGCTTCTCGGAGAGCTTGATGCACTTGGCGTAGCAGCCACCTTCGAAGTTGAAGACGCCGGTGGGCGACCAGCCGTGCTCGTCGTCGCCGATGAGGCGGCGCGCGGGGTCGGCGCTGAGCGTGGTCTTGCCGGTGCCGGAGAGACCGAAGAAGAGAGCGACGTCGCCCTTTTCGCCGACGTTGGCGGAGCAGTGCATCGGGAAGACGCCGCGATCGGGCAGCAAGTAGTTCATCACGGTGAAGATGGATTTTTTGATCTCGCCGGCGTAATGCGTCCCGCCGATGAGGATGATCTTTCGCGTGAAATCGGCGGCGATGTAGGC
>CAYMXF010000020.1:19500-20679 GCA_964393935.1 uncultured Planctomycetaceae bacterium | reverse complement strand
TTGTCGTTGGGGGAGCGGCCGGTGCGTTTGCCGGTCAGGGCGCTAATGGCCCCGGTGCTGGTCAGCAGGCCCTCCTGGCGGGCCACGGCCATCTCGACGAGCTGCGGGACGGAGTTGTTCCAATGCACGGGCCGGGACGGGGTCAAGTCGTGATTCTCTATGCCGAATTCGCTTTTTGTCATGTCGATGGGTCCTGTCAGGCCCGACGCAGCTAAAGCGGCATTCTGCTGCGAGGGTGTGAAAAGATCAAGGAAAGCGGCGATCCCGACGTACGTCGGGATCGCGGCCGGGTTCCTGCTTTACAGCCGTCTTGGGCCATCGTAGGCTAAAAGCATCATGCGACGAATCTTTGCGATTATTTCCATCCTATTATCGCCGGTTCTCGTGACGGCCTGCGGCGAGGCGGAGACGGGCATGGATGTCCGCAAGCCGGCCAGCGAACGACCGGACGTCGATAAGTCGGTCGCCGCGCGCGGCGCGCTGAAAATCCCCGGGGGGGAGAATTTTAATTACACGTCGTACAAATCCGGACAGACGGGCAAGGGGCGCGGCGAGTCGAAGCCGGACGGCAAGAGCGGCGCGGTTTGCGGCGCCGAGGCGTCCGACGGCAGCGATGCGTGGGGCGAGTTTCAAATCGGCTATTGTTTTGATAACACCGGCGACGCGCCGCTCGACGCGATCGTGAAGTTGCACGTCAAGGTGTCGGAAAAGAGCCAGATGAAAAGCGACAGCGCCGGCGATGCGCCACCGACCGCCACGGCCAAGGGGACGCTGAAGTTCTTCATCAAAGATTCCAACGGCACGGTGCTCAAGA
This sequence comes from uncultured Planctomycetaceae bacterium, assembly GCA_964393935.1. Lineage (GTDB taxonomy): Bacteria > Planctomycetota > Phycisphaerae > UBA1845 > UTPLA1 > DATEMU01. The sequence continues at coordinate 19,865 of CAYMXF010000020.1, read as the reverse complement.
CGGAGAACCTTCTGGCGAGCAGCTTGGCGAAAGGCCCGGCGTCGTCGGGCATCGCCCAGGAGCTGGTGTTCGACGCGCGCTTCGAGCCGCAACGAGGCTACTATCTCGTGATGGCGGGACGATCGGAGGTTGCCGCGGCCGAGGGACAGTCAGCCGCCGTCGCGTTGGAAGTCAAGGAGGCGGCGTTGGAGATTGAATGGCGCCCGGCGGCGTCGGCCTCGAAATCCCCGGCATCGAAATCCAACGAACCTGTCGCATCGAGCCCGCCCGAAGGCGCCGACGCGGCGCCGTGAAACGGCCATGAGCCAGCGCATCGGTCTGTACGGCGGGAGCTTCGATCCCATCCACCATGGTCATCTGATCTC
>CAYMXF010000020.1:7451-19400 GCA_964393935.1 uncultured Planctomycetaceae bacterium | reverse complement strand
GTAAGGTTGCGTATAAGGGGTGTCGAGGCTGCCAGGCTTTTCGACACCTGTAACCCTCGGCGCGGGGGACTTGGCGCGGCCTTGGAGGTTATGGGCGAACCGCATCGCCTGTACTGGAACACACGAATTCGCCGCGACAGTGAAGGTGAACTTGGCTAACGGCCGCTCCGAGCCCTACCGATGTATTGATAGCAGGAATTGCCGGATAGCGCCCTCAATGGCGGATGGCGCGGCATGGCTCGCAAGCCCTACACAGATCGCCGAAAGAGGATTTCCATTCATGCCACGACTCTCCAAGCAGTTGACCCAGCGAAGAGTTCGACTGCTTGTCGGCCTCGCGCTAGCGGGGGTTTTTTACGTGCAGTTCGAGTTGGCGGATGGAAACGAAGTAGTGTGGCGTCCGACGACACCGACGGTCGTCGCCGCGGAGCGCGAGACGGCCGAACCCTTTGAACGACTGATACGCCGCGACCCGCTGACCGCGCTGATACAAGCGCGCGAGCTTCACCTTCAACAAGTCAAGGATTATCAATGCACGCTGGTCAAGCAAGAGGCCCTGCCATCGGGGATGAGCCAAGAGCAGGAGATCGACGTCAAGTTCCGGCAGGAGCCGTATAGCGTTCTCTTTCATTGGCGGCGCAATCCGGGCCTGGCCGACCGCGTGCTTTACGTGAAGGACCGGTGGATCGATGCCGGCGCCAAGGACCCCGACGACCGCGACTTGGCTGTTTGTCAGCCCGGTCCGATCGCGCGGCTTCTGGTGAAGAGCGTCAAACAGCCGATTCACGGCAAGCTCGCCAAGCGTACGTCGCGGCGGGCGCTGGATGAATTCGGTTTCACGCGGGCCCTCGATCTGCTCATCAAGTATTGCCAGATGGCCAAGAGCGAGGGCGTGCTCAAGCTCGAATTTTGCGGCGAGAGCCGGTTCGACGGACGGCCCGTCTGGGTGCTTCGGCGACACCTTCCGTACACCCAAGAGGGCGGCGTCTATCCCGATAAAATGGCGGAGATCTTCATCGACAAGGAATACCACGTCCCGGTCGCGGTCTATTGTTTCTCGACCGACGTCAAGGAGTCGAAGTCCATGCTCGGCAAGTACGAGTATCGCAACATCAAACTTCAGGCCGGCCTGACGGCGGCGGACTTTGAGCCCTCGACATACGGGATGTAGAACGCATCCCGTTTTTTTTTCAGTTTTTTGAATTCATTGAAATCAATGCGGCGTTCGTGCGCGCTACGGTCCCATCTCCAGGTAGGGGTTGTGCGCGGTGATACGCGGCAGGATCCAGGCGGCGGTCCCCATAAAGATCGTGATGAGGGCGATCAGGCCGATGCGCAGTTTCGTTTCGACCGCCAATCCGTCGAAGGGGCGGTCGAGGAGCACGATCAACCGGAGCAGGAGATTCGCGACGGCAATGGGGATCGCCATCAGCGCGCGGAGGATGCCGCGGCCGGCGGCGGCGAGGAGAATCTTGATCGGGACTTTGACGACCGGCGCGGCGGGTTGCGGCGGTGAAGTTACCGGGGGCGACTGCGGTTCCGCTTCCACGGAGGCCGCCTGGGCCAGAGGCGTCTCTTCGATCGGGATTTCTTCAACGGGTTCGGCAGGAGCCATATCGATCAATTGGCCGGAATCGGCTTCGTCGACAACTTCATCCAACGCCGCGTTAGCGATGGGCGCTTGCGGCGCCTCCAACTCTTCGACGGGTTCGGCCGGCACATCGTCGTGATCTTGTGAGGTGGCCGCGGCGGTGGGGGCCTCGTCGAGAATCTCCGTAAGTTCTTGGGCGATTTCGCTCGTTGCTTCGACGGCTTGGAGCGCATCGACGGCCGCCGTTTCGAGGTCCGAGTCGGGCGACGATGGATCGGCGGTCACAAGATCGTCGGCAGGCTGCGCGGCATCAGCGGCCTCGATTTGTTCGTCAACCGTGTTCTCGGCGATCTCCTCGACGAGCGTCTCGGCCTGGTTCAGCAATTGCTCAACTTCCTCGTCGGAGATGACGAGGGACGGGTCGCTGTGCGGCGGCTGGGGTTGGGGTGAGTCCATGATCGGCGACGCCTGGCGCGGGGAAACGAAGTGGTCCTCGCTCTTTCATATCGGCCCTCTCGGAGCGTCCGCTGGACCGTACGGTTCGGCTTCGGACCTTCACCGCTTGTCATCGCGGCGGGACGGCCGGAATATGCGTTTGTGGCGCTAAGGCGGTTTCAGGTCGAGGATCTATCGACGCCGGTCATCCGCGTGAGCGGCGACCAGGCCAGGCACGCGCTTCGCGTGCTGCGGCTAAAGGTTGGCGTACCCGTGATCCTGTTCGACGGACTCGGCGGCGAGGTGCGGGGACGAATTACTTGGGCCCGCCCGGCGGAGTTTGGAGTCGAGGTCGTCGAGCGGAAGGCAGCCTGCGAACGGGCGGGACCGCTGCTCGCGATGGCCGTGGCGATGCCCAAGGGTCCGCGCGGCGACTGGCTGGTGGAGAAGTGCGCGGAACTCGGGGTATCGCGCTTGTGGCCGCTGGCGTGCGAACGAGCGCAGGTCGAGCCGGGCGAGGGCAAGTTGACGCGCTGGCGGCGCAAGGCGGTCGAGGCGGCCAAACAGTCGGGGCAATCCGCGGCGATGATCGTGGAGGCGATGACCAGCATCGCGGAGTTGCTTGAAGCGTCCGGTTCCAAGACTCGCATTTTTTTCGGCGAGCCCCGTCGCGCCGAGCGGACGATCGCCGATGAACTGCGGACGGCCGAATCCCGTACGAACAAAGATTCAGCGCTGCTGGTCATCATCGGACCGGAGGGCGGGCTCAGTGACGAGGAATGTCGTCAGATCGAATCGGCCGGCGGCAAGGCCGTACGGCTCGCGCCGACGATCCTGCGGATCGAAACGGCCGCCGTCGCCGCCGCGGCTGTTTGGGCCTGCTGGGTTCAATCGTTTGAGCGCGCATGATGCCGCGCGATTCTGGTCGGAGTGGGGGATCATCTTGGCGATTGGTATCGTTTGGGTTGCTAGCCGACCCCTATAGGTCCGGGTGTGCAGGCAGTTTGGGAGTTGCCGACTCGCTCTTTGCCAGCCGATGCCAAACGTGGTATATTGGGGTGTTTGCCGTGTTAGTCGGTAGTGAGGTAATAAAAAGTGTCGAACGAATCCAGTCAGCAATCCCCCGCCGAGCGGTCTGCCCGAGACGCCGCGATCGCGGAGTTTGTCGCCAAGTACGCCCCGGGGCCCGATCACGAATATTTTGAGAACATGATCAAGACGGTCTGCCGGCTGTCGCGAGACGAAACCAGCCGGGCTGAGGTCAAGCTTGTCGATACGGCCCTGGCGGAACTGCGTTACGCCTTCAAGATCTTCGCCCCTTACGAGGACATTTCCAAGGTCTCCATCTTTGGCTCCAGCCGGACGGCGGAAAATCACCCCGACTATCTCCAGGCGGTCAAATTCGCCGAGCGGATGCGCGAGAGCAATTGGATGGTCATCACCGGCGCGGGCGACGGGATCATGAAGGCCGGTCACGGCGGGGCGGGGGCCGACGCGAGCTTCGGCGTGGCGATCCGGCTGCCGTTCGAGCAGCGGACCAACACGATCATCGCCGAAGACAAGAAGCTCATCAATTTCAAATACTTCTTCACCCGCAAGCTCATGTTCACCAAGGAGGCCAAGGCCGTCGCGCTATTCCCCGGCGGTTTCGGGACGCAGGACGAGGGCTTTGAGGTTCTCACGCTGATCCAAACCGGAAAGACGCATCTGGTTCCCGTGGTCCTGGTCGACGCGCCCGGCGGGACGTACTGGCAGCACTGGCGAACGTACGTGAAAGCTGAGTTACTGCGGACCGGCATGATCAGCGAAGAGGACATGAACCTGATCAAGGTGACCGACGACGTCGAGGTCGCCGTGCAGGACATCCTGACGTTCTATCGCCGGTTCCATTCCTATCGGTATGTCAAGGACAAGCTCGTCATTCGCCTCAACGAGGAGTTGCCCAACCCGGCGATCAGCCATCTGCAAGAGCAATTCGCCGACATCCTCGACTCGGGAACGATTCAGGCTTCGCGGGCGCTGCCCGAGGAGGGTGACGAGTGGTCGGATAAGCCGCGGCTGGTCATGCATTTCAACCGTCGCTCGCACGGCCGGCTCCGCCAGATGATCGACTACATCAACGTCGCGGGGGTTCCGTCGTCGGTTGCGGCGACTCGACTGTAAACGTCATGGCCCGAACGATTTTTCTGGTGATAGCGCTGGCGGCGCCGCCGATCGCCACGATCGTCGGCACTCAAATTTGGGAGCGCCGGCGATATCCGCGCCGTTTCACCGAGGTCGTCCCGCACGAAGTCTATCGCGGGGGCTTTCCCAGCGCCGAGAACATCGCCCATCTCAAAGCAGACAAGGCTATTCGCACGATCGTCAACCTGACCGACCGGACGGACCGGCCGGAAGAACGGCGGATGCGGACCGAGGTTCAGTGGCTGGGGATTCGCGAGTGGCAATTTCCCATGCCGGGCGACGGACGCGGCGAGTATATCGAATTGGATCGGGCGGCGGACGTGATCGCCGATCGCGCGAACTGGCCGCTCTATTTTCACTGCGCCGCGGGCAAACAGCGCTCCAACGCCGCCTGGGCGGCCTATCGCATGAAGCACTGCGGCTGGACGATCGAACGGACGCTCGCGGAATTGGAACGCGACTATGATCTGGACCGCGTAGCCGAGCGGCCGTTATGCCGGCATCTGACGGGCTACTCGCAATGGCTGTCGGTTCGGAGCCGAACGACGACGAGCCCGGCGGCCGGCGAAGGGAAGTAGAGAATGCTCATTCTGATGAAACAAGGCGCGACGGTCGAACAGATCGAGGCGGTCTGTCGCCGCATCCGCGAGATCGGCTTTGCGCCGCATGAGATCCCAGGCTCGATGCGGACGGCCATCGGGATTACGGGCAATCAAGGGGCCGTTTCGCCGGAGAATTTTCAAGATTTGGCCGGCGTCGCCGAGTGCGTGCCGGTCTCCAAGCCGTACAAGCTGGTCAGCCGCGAGGTCAAGCCGGAGCAAACGGTCGTCGAGGTGCGCGGGGTCAAGGTCGGCGACGGCTCGCTGGCGGTGATCGCCGGTCCTTGCTCGGTCGAGTCGCGCGAACAGACGATGCGCACCGCCGAGGTTGTCGCGGCCAGCGGCGCGAAGTTCTTCCGCGGCGGGGCGTTCAAGCCGCGGACCTCCCCGTATGCTTTTCAAGGTTTGAAGGAAGAGGGGCTGCAACTGCTCGGCGAGGTGAAGCGAGCGTTCGACTTGCGGATTGTTACGGAGGTGAAGGATGTCGAGTCGCTCGACGCCGTCGCCGAGGTGGCGGACGTGCTCCAGATCGGCGCGCGGAACATGCAAAACTTTTCGCTGCTGGAAGCCGTGGGGCGGATGCGAAGGCCCGTCTTGCTCAAGCGCGGCATCAGCGCGACGATTCAGGAACTCTTCATGGCCGCCGAGTACATCCTGTCGCTCGGCAACTACCAGGTCATCCTCTGCGAGCGCGGCATCCGCACGTTCGAGACGATGACGCGCAACACTTTCGATCTGGCCGCCGTGGTCATGGTCAAACGCCATTCGCACTTGCCGGTGATCGCCGATCCCTCTCACGGCGTCGGCATCAGTTGGGCGGTCGCGCCGTTGGCGCGGGCCGCGGTCGTCGCCGGGGCCGACGGGGTGATGGTCGAAACGCATCCGGATCCAAGCAAAGCCCTCTCCGATGGGCAGCAGTCCTTGACGCTGGATGCGTATCGCCGTTTGGCTTCGGAGCTTGCGGAGTTGGCCCGGTGGCAGGCGAACCATCGCTGAACACTTCGCGCCCGGTCGTGGTAGAATCCGGGTTCGCGCCAACCCGCGCTTTAAGGTGCCCGCTCATTCAATCCCATCCCGGCCATGTGAACCTCAATCACGGCATCGCGCCATCGAAGCGCACGTGCGCGCTCTTTGCGAGCCTATGGCTGGTAGGGATGACGGCGGCTCTTTGTGGCGGGCCGCACTTGGCGGAGCACGAAGTCATCGTCGCGCAGTCGGCGCGGCAGATGCTGTCATCGGGCAATTGGCTGATCCCGCATTACCTGGACATGCCGTTCTTGGTCAAGCCGCCGCTGGCCGCGTGGTTGGTGGCGGCCGCATCGGCGGTGTTGCCGAAGACCGATGATTCCGCGATGCCGGTGACGGAATTCGCGGCGCGGCTGCCGTCGGTCGTCGCGGTCGTGATCACGATCTTTGTCGTTTGGCGTTTGGCGCGGAGCATGTTCGACGCAAGGGTTGCGCCGATATCGGCGATGGTTTGCGCGAGCAGCATGGGGATGCTACTGTTCGCCGTGAACGCGACCGCCGAAGCGCTGCTCACGCTCTTTTGCACCTGGGCCTTCGCGGAGTTCTGGTGGGCGCAAACGACGCCGGGCCGGCGGACCTTGCACCTCGCGCGGTTCTATGTCGCGCTCGGCCTGGGGATGCTGGCCAAAGGGCCGATGCCGATGATGGTTGTCGTCGTGCCGCTGGCCGCGTGGTGGTTCGGACATCGCGGCATGCGCAGGCTTGCCTCGCTTGGACCGCGAAACTTCAGTCGCATCACTCGATCAACGGTCTTTGGGATCGGGCCGAGGCTCAGAGAAGCGGTGACGACGACCGGTCTTTGGTGGGGTATCCCGCTCTTCCTGGCGATGTTTGCTCCTTGGATGTTCTTGGTCGCTCGGAAGGAGCCCTACGCATGGGCGTTGTGGGACTATGAGTTCCTGGATCGGGCGCGCGGCAATTATCCCGGTTGTCACTGGGGCGATTTTTTTTATTACTTTCCAATCCTCTTTGGGCTGGTGCTCCCCTGGTGCTTGTCATTGCCCGAGGCGCTGGCCAGCCCGTTCCTGCCATCGCATCGGCGATTCGCACGACCGTTGACGTATGCTTGGTGTTGGGTCGTTGTGGCGTTCGTACTGCTATCCGTCATGAGCTTCAAGAAGCCTTACTATGTCCTGCCGGCCGTGCCGGGCTGCGCGCTACTCCTTGGGCCGGTTCTGGATCAGCTTTTTTTCCGTAGCGTCGTGCCGGTTCGGCGGGCCGTGCTTGCCATCGGCGCGATTCTTGCCATCTTGGCCACGATCTTCACCGTCTGCTGGTTCGTGGGGCGTCGGATGTATCCCGAGGTGTGGCACGATATCATCGTCTGGGCGACTCCTCTCTTTGCGGCGCTCATCCTCGTCGGGATGGGGATCGCAGGCGTGATGTTCGTTCGGGCGCGACGCTGGCCGAGCGTCAGCGCGGTGGCGGCCACCGGCATCGTGACGTTCGTGGGAGTTTGGTGCGTCGTGGGACCGTCCGCGGGGAACATCGATGCGACGCAAAAACTCGTGGAGTCGCTGAAAAAGGAGAGCGTGCCGGACAGCGCGCCTCTCTACTGGGCGAGCAATCGTCCCGATGGCCGCGTCACGTTTTATTGGAACCGGTCCATCCGGCACATCGTCGATCCGTACAAGCTCATGGCGGAGCGGCGCGACGACACCAGCAGCTTGGATCTGCGCATGCAGGTGGCCGATCGGATTTGCGCGTTGCTCGACGAGCCGGTCGTTATCTACATCGTCATTCAGCGCGAGGACTTCAGCCTGCTGAAGTCGTTCTTTCGCCCGACGGCGAAGGAGTTGTTCACCGTCGATCGCGGGCATCCCGGTCCTGACAAGGATGACTGGGTGGTGGTGACGAACCTCGGATTGCGAGCGAAAGCGACCGTTTCCGGCGATCTTCACTCCTCTAACCGCTAGTTATTACAATAAGTTACGATAAAACACTTTTTCGATGCCGTTTTCTTGACATGAAGTTATGTGGTGCATACTATGTAATACATAGTACAGGAGATCAGTCATGCAGATCGAACGCGAACTTCTCAAAGGCGTGTTACCCCTCGCGGTACTCAAGCTCTTAAAAAAGCGGCGCATGTATGGCTACGAATTGGTGACCGAGGTCGCCAAGCGAAGCGACGGCGTGCTCAAGCTAGGGCAGAGCACCCTCTATCCGCTTCTCTACAACCTCGAGGCGCAGGGGCTCGTCGAGAGCGAGTGGACGAGTTCCGAGAGTGGGCGCGATCGCAAGTATTACAAACTGACGGACAAGGGCGCTCAGCGCCTGGAGCGCGATCTCTCGCAGTGGGAGGCGCTGGTCCGCGGCATGGGACAGTTGGTTTTGGGGGGAACGCAGGCGCAGAAGGCTTGGCGATTGGCATGAGCGACACGGCCCCCTCCATTCGCGGCCCAGATTCGTTTTCGGCGCTTCCTACGGCGCTGACCGATCTGACCCGACGCGTCGTGCGCAAGGCGCGGTTGTGGCCGTCGGAGCGGCGAGAGTTGTCCGCCGAGTTGGAGAGCCATTTTCGCGAGGGGCTGATCGAGTTGACGCAAGACGGCATATCAGTGGATGAATCCGTCGGGATCCTTCGCGATGGATTCGGAGACCCGAACCTCGCGGCGAAACTGATTCATCGCAGCAAGAAAAGAGGAAGGCCCATGATTCGGAAAATCTTCGCTACAACGGTATTGGTATTCCTGGTGGTGGCGGTCGCGGGCGCCGGCTACTTGGCCTACGTATCGTTCGGCACGCCGACGCCGACCGTCGATTATATCGCAAAGATCAACGAACCGACGCAGAGGATTCCGGAGGGGGACCGTGCGTGGCCGATCCTGCGCGAGGCGTTGTTGCAATTTCGACCGATGCCCAAGGAGTTGGAAGCGACGCAGAAAAACCTGCCGCGACCCGGCGAAGAGAAATGGCCGGCGGCCTTGGCGTGGGTGGAAGCGAACCGCTCGATTCTGCCGCTTTTGACAACGGCGGCGAGCAAGTCCTCCTACGGCTACGTCTACGACAACGAGCAAACCCTGGCCTTCATGCGGCTTCGGGCGCAGGCGACGGGGGAGAAATTGGAACCGGCGACGGAACAGGACCCGCTGGTTCCGCCGACGATGGGCGTTTTGCTTCCGCATCTTTCAGAGTTACGCAGCGTAGCGCGATTTCTGGTTCTTGATGCGCGGGAACACCTGACGCGCGGCGAGTTCGCCGAGGCGTGGGGCTCGCTGGACATCGCGCATCGGCTTGGGGGGTTGCTCTACACCGGGCAAACGATCATCGAGCAGCTCGTCGGCGCGGCCCTGGTGGCGATGTCGACGAATGAGATGCGGAGCGCCTTGCACCGCACCGGCGACGCGCTCACGGCGCAAGAACTGGCGTTGGTCAAGGCCAGCCACGTGGTGACCATGCCCATTTGCACGATCAAGGGCAACTTCCGCGCAGAGCTTTTCTTCTTCAACGACAGTGTGCAATACATGTTCACGGATGACGGCAACGGCAACGGCCATCTCATCCCCAGCCAGTTCGCCAAGCTGACGGCCATTGGTGCGCCGGCGACAGCCGAACAGATGGGGTGGTTTGGTACGGATGCGGGGATGGTGGCCATGGCCGCGGTGCATGCGGATCGGCGGGAAACGGTCGCCAAGTACCACGAGCTATGGGACAAGAAGGAGGAGCTTTATTCGCTGCCGCTCTATGACCCGCGCCGGGCGGAGGCGGACCGCGTGGTCGACGCCATCAAGAATGACGTGACGGGGCAGCGCTATGCGCTGATCAGCCTTATATTGCCGAATCTTTGGAGGGCGAATCAAATTATTCGCGAGGCGACGATGAACGAGTTGGCGACGCGGACGCTCGTGGCGATTCTGCAAAACCGGCTGGATCGCGGCGCGTTGCCGCAGCGGCTTGGCGAACTTACGCCGGCCTCCCTCGCGGCCGTTCCCATCGACGAATACAGCGGGATGCACCTGCGCTATTTGCAAGAAGGCGGGGACTTCAAGCTCTACAGCGTCGGCGAAAACTTACAGGACGACGGCGGATCGAGCAAGAAGATCAAGGCCGGCGGCGGGAAGGGCAGCCTGGGCCCGGCCGACATCGTTTATTGGCCGCCGGCGGATTAGAACCCTACGTTATCCCGAACGCCGAATTGTCTCATTTTGAGAGAAACATTTCACCGGCACCGCGGCGATGTACGTCCCCAAACGTAAAGCGTTCTAGCTATGCAGACAGTCCGGCCTGCGCGCGCCCCATAACTGTTCAATGAATCGTTATGAACATAAAACTACCGCGCGGAATGACTTGATTTCCTGAGTTGCCCAGAGTAGAGTAGATTCTACAGCAAGATTCTAGGGTGGGATTGCAGGCTATTAGCCAAACGCCGGGTCCGGAAATCTCGGACCCATTCTTCCGAAGTACATCGATACAGTTCAATGAAAGTGGGAGGGCATCAAGTGAGTATTGCAAGTCTTACACGTCGCCGTCTGACCGTCCTGCTGAGGGCAAGCCTAATTCTGGTCGGTTGGGGCGCTATCACGCCCGTTCACGCCCAAACGTTGCCAACGATCTCCACCGATCTGCCCGACTACGCGCCGGGCTCGACGGTCCAGATCACGGGTTCCGGCTGGACCGCGGGCGAGACCGTGACGCTTCAGGTCGCCCACGCCGACGGCACGCCCGTCGGGGGGGCCGGCCACGACCCGTGGGACGTGACCGCCGACGAGAACGGCGGCCTCTCCTCGACCTGGTACGTCGATCCCGACGACTCGCTGGGCAGCACGCTGCGGCTGACCGCCGACGGCGCCACCAGCGGCGCACACGCCGAGACGACGTTTACGGACGCTATCAACCTTCAGTCGCGGGAGTCAACTTGTACGACTGAGACGAATACCTTCGCCACGGGCGCGACTGTCTGCATGAGAGCCACTGGCATCGGCGGTCCTTTCCCGAAGAGCGGTGAATTCAAGTGGTGGGCTCCTGGCCTTAATCCGGCAACGGACCCGGCTACGCGCACACAGAGCTTTACCGCATCAAGCGGAAATGTGACAGATAGCTTTGCGGTGACCGCGTGTGGCACCTGGACGGTGAAGGTGTTCCAGCCGGCGGGAACCCTGGGGGCTACGGACACCTTCGATGTCACCGGCTGCTTCTGCACGTCGGTTCCGGCGGGTCAGTGCTGCAACCCCGCCGATGGCACGCTGACGACCATCGACGACGGCAACGCCTGCACCACCGACACCTGCAACGCCAACGGCTCCGTCTCGCACACGGCGGTGGCCAACGGCACCTCCTGCTCGGATGGCAATGCCTGCAACGGCGCCGAGACCTGCCAGAACGGCACCTGCACCGCGGGCACGCCGCTGGACTGTAACGACAACAACCCCTGCACGACTGACTCGTGCGACGCGGCGACGGGCTGCGTGCACACCAATAACACCGACTCCTGCGACGACGGCGACCCCTGCACGGTGAACGACACCTGCAACGGCGGCGGCTGCGCGGGCACGCCGTGCACGGGCCCGACGATCACCTGCCCGGATGACCTCGTGTTGGAGTGCGGCGACCCCGACAACGCCGCCGACATCACGGCCTGGCTGGCCGGTGCAAGTGCTACGGATAATTGCCCAGGCGCTACCGTCAGCAACGACTACGCTGGCCTAAGCGACGGCTGCGGTAACACCGGTTCGGCCACCGTGACCTTCACGGCCACCGACGACTGCGGCAACACGGCCACGTGCACGGCGACCGTGACGGTCGCGGACACGACGGCGCCGGATATCACCTGCCCGACGGACGCGACGTTCGAGTGCGACGGCAGCGGCAACACGGCCGACATCTCCGGCTGGCTGGCGAGCGCCAGTTGCAGCGACACGTGCGGCGGCTGCGCGGTGAGCAACGATTACACCGGCCTGTCGGACGGCTGCGGAGCCACGGGCTCGGCCACGGTGACCTTCACCGCGACCGATGATTGCGGCAACACGGCCACGTGTACGCAGACCATCACGGTGGACGACACCACCGCGCCGGTGATCACGTCCTGCTCGCCCGACATCAACGTGCCGTGCAGCGCCGACCCGCCCTCAGCCGTGACCTACGACGATCCGACGGCGACGGACAACTGCTCGG
>CAYMXF010000020.1:0-7351 GCA_964393935.1 uncultured Planctomycetaceae bacterium | reverse complement strand
TTTGCCGATCCGTTGCGGAACTTCAAGCTCGGCAGCACGGTCCCGGTAAAGTTCAAGTCCTCGTGCGGAGGCAGCCCGGTGCTGACGGGAATCCACACGCTTCAGGCGGTCAAGTACAGCAACAGCACGGATTCGGACCCGGCGATCGATGCGACGCCGACTGACGCGGCCACGACCGGAAACCAGTTCCGGCTGACGGATAGCCAATGGCATTTCAACATGAGCACCAAGGCCGGGACCGGCTTTAGCGCGGGCATCTGGAAGTTGACCGCCACGCTGTCCGACGGAAGCAAGCACTATGTCTGGATCGGCCTCAAGAGGTGAGTAGGTCGGGTCCAGCGACCCGACGGAAGTTTCCGGGCCCCGGAGCATCCCTCCGGGGCCCTTTTTATGCCCCACAGAAAGCTTCAATGGGTCCGCCGTGCGGACCGTTTTTATCCGAGCAGAACCGATCAGGGTCCGCAGAGCGGACCTTACGGAACTGGAAACGAGGGCATTTTCAGGTTTTGTGCAGCCCCTTTCAATTGCCATCCCACCTCAATCCCCCTTCCTTCGAATCCGCGTGTCCCGCCGAGCCCCGCGAAAACATTTTTGCCCGGAAGTTAGCGGAAGATAGCGGAACAGGAGGGGCCAAGGGCGCAAGGGGCCGAGGAGTGGACAGGATGAACACGATTGACACGATTCATCGAGGCCTCGGGCGCGAAAGGCCGCAGGATCGAATTATCGTAATTTGTCCTATTTAGGCGCAAGTCCAGGGCGAACGACGAGTTACGATCGCCGTGCGGCTGCAACATCGGATTCAAGAAAAAAAGAGACATGTTGAATTTGCCTGAAAAACTTGAATTCTCCCGCCCGGCGCGCGGAAAGGACGGGAGAAATCGAGCACGACCTCTCGCGGCAGCCTACCTAACAACTTCCTAACACTATAGCATCGAATCCGCGGAAGGCAAGGGGAGGATCGGGATTTTGAGTGGGGGCGTTTCGCGCCGGGCGGGGCTCCGGGACCGCCTGCGCACCCCTTCGGGGGAATCAACGGGGCGTGGTGCGGAATCGAGCCGGGTCCCCTCGCCGCCAGGTTCAGAGCGTCGTGTCGAAAACAAACAATGTTGAATGACCCCCTTTTCCATTAAATTCTCCTCTACATCATGAACGCGAACTCATCGGTGATGGAACCGTAACGTCTGTGGCCCAGACATCGATTCCCCGGTTCGCATTCGGTCGGGACTCCAGCAACTTCAGGCCCTTGCCGCATCGTCAACCGGTGACCGGCATGAAGGCCAAGCGGATCGCCGTCGTCAGGAAGAGTACGCAGGCGATGCCGCCCATTCCGAGTCGCACCCGGCGCGATCGGAAGGTGCCGGTCATGCCGCCGAAGAAGAGGACCGACGCAAACAGCAGGGTCAACAAAACGTACGTGTCGCCGTTATTTCCGGCCTGCTGCGCGGCGGCGCGCAACGCAAGTGCGTTCTCCTGCGCCTCTTGGGCGCGCTGATCCTCGACCAAAACATACTGAGGCATTTTTGTAGGATGCGGCGCGTCGGGGTTGTTCAACGGATCGAGCTTGAGCCAGGCATCAATAGTCTCTCGCAGCGGCGACTCCATTCTTCGAAGCATGGCCTCGGCCATTTTCAGATCGTTCCTTTGCCTGGCCTCGAAAAAGTGCAGGAGAACCATACCGTGCAAAGTCTTGCGTTGAAGCGCAGCCAACCTGTTTTCGTTCGCGTGTTGCGTTGCCAGATCAGCGTCGGCGAACCGTGCGAGCTGCACACCGTTCCAGAGCTGCGATTGGTACGCGCACCAGGTCGATCCGAGCGCCGTCAGCCCCAGGAGTATCACCAGTGCTAGTTCGAGACTGCCTTGGCGGCGCTCCTGTTCGACAGCGACCAAGATGCGATTCAGCGTCGCCGCGAGATGGGGGCCGGCTCCGCTAACTTCGAGATGTGATCCTGTTAGTTCGCTGGTCGGTCGCTGCATAAGCTCATCTTTCGGCGCGCCCGGGGCTTCACTGTGGCGGCCACGCATCGCGCATGATCTATGGTTCCTCGACGCGCTTCCAGCTTTTGCCGGGGTCGTATTCAGTCATCGCCGGTGCCACTTTCGCCGTGTCGGGACCGAGGTCTTTCTCGAACAATTTCCCCTGGTGGCTGATGACAAACGTCATAACGCCGGAGTGGCGATAGTCGGCGGGCCAGGCAACGAGTGCGAACCCCGCGATCATGTGCCTATTGATGACGTAGTCGTACTTGCCGCACGGCGGATTTGAGCCCTGCCGGGTCAGAATCTTGAAGTAATAACCCATGTACGGAGCACCCGGCTTGCTTCTCCGGAGCGCCTCGAAGTCATCGGGCAGGAAGTCGGCCATGGGGCTGGGGGGCTCGCGCGATTCCGGGTCCGATTCCCAGTAGAGGCCGTCCCTCTTGCCCGGCGTGCTGGCGATCCGCTGTGCATACTGGCGCACGTCGTCACCGTCACGATCGACGGACGCGTACTCGACCTGCAATCGAACGTACTCGTTACACATGTCGATCACCGCCAGCTCGTTCTCGCCGATGCGCCGCGCCAGCATCTCTTCCATTCCCGCGTCGGTATCAAACCGCCAGCCCGTTGCTTCCTTTACGAGCGGCACCGGAACGGGCCACAGCTCCCTGCCGACGACGACTACCGCCGTAGCGTCCCCTTGTTCTTCGATCTTCAGGTGCGCCTGCGCCATTTTGTAGAAATCCCGGCGGTGCTGGCGCACTTCGGCATCGTCGATCTTCCTGACTTGTTCACCGTACCGCTCACCCAGCATTCGAATCAAAGCGGCAGAATCATTGTTCTTGCAAGCGTCCAGAAGCGCATCGACGGCGGCTCGCGGCGTCGGGAAGACTTGCGCCGCGGGCTTCGTCGCCGGCGTCTGCGCGCTGGCCGTAGCAGCGCCGATCACGGCCGCCAGCAGCACTTGAATGTTCCTACGTCTGATCACGCGCTACTCCTCTTTCGTTCGTGTTCCTCTTTGGAAAAGAAATGTTACCGTCGCTGCGTCGGCAAGTTCGGCGACGCCGCGATTGCCTAGCGTCGGCCGCCACGCCCACCGCTACGCCCGCCGCCCAGGCTTCCGTGGCCGCGGCTGCTTGACCGGCCCGCGCCGAAGCGACTCGACATACTCCCGAACGGGCCGGCCCCGGCCGAACCTCGTCCTGCGCCGGCAGCACCTGCGGCACCCCCGCCGGCACCGGCTTGTCCGCCTGCGCCTGCGCGGCCGGCACCAGCCGAACCTCGTCCTGCGCCGGCAGCACCCGCGGCACCCCCGCCGGCACCGGCTTGTCCGCCCGCGCCGGCACGGCCCACCCCGGCCTCACCTCGTCCTGCGCCGGCAGCACCTGCGGCACCACCGCCAACCCCGGCTTGTCCGCCTGCACCGGCACGGCCGGCCCCGGCCGCACCTCGTCCTACGCCGGCAGCACCCGCGGCACCCCCGCCGACACCAGCCTGACCGCCCACGCCGACGCGGCCGACCCCGGCCGCACCATACGGCGTAACGGGATGGGCATACGTGCCGTAGTGAACCGGATACGAGCCGTGAGCCACGTACCCGCCATGCCAGTCGCAGTGGTCGTCCTTCAGAAGGGCGCCGACGGCGACACCAGCGCCAAATCCGACGGCTGCGGCCGCGGCCGTCTGCCCGGTGTTCGTCTGGTTGACTACCACGACCTCCGGGTTGTACGTCGGCACATAGACGACCTGCGGGTTGGACGGCAGGATTTTGACCGTGTCATACTCGACGACGACCGTCTGCTTGTCGTTGGAATGCAAGGCGCCGTTGGACGTTGCCGCCGTTCGGACTGCCTGGATCGCCTTCATGACATCGGCCTGTTGCGCGATCACGGCGTTGCCGAGCTTCTCCGTCCAATCCAAGTTTTCATCCATGCGGTACAGCACGTCGGGGAATTGCAACAACACGAACACGCTGGTGTTCCATTTCTCATCCGGCTTGGGCGTGGCCTTGCCGTTGTTCTTGCGCAGGAAGCGGGCCGCCTGGACGACGTCGATCTCCGCCGTCGAGGCGGGCAGGATGTGCGCGATCAGCGCATCAGGATAAAGCGCGATCGGCGCAACGAGTGTCTGAAGCTCCGCGGCCCCGAGGTTGACCGGGGCAGGCGCCGCGTCTCCTGCAGCAGGCGTCTGGGCCGCAGCAGGAAGTAATATCACGCACATCATCGCCAAAGCTAAAAAGGCACAAGTCGCCAGCTTCATGGTGGCACCTCCTGTCGAACAAATCGGATGACTTCGCTATGAACTGGGCTGTGGATCGTACGCATGCTTGTGCGGGGCGTCAATTCGATTCGATCGCCCCCGCCACGCGTGCCCTCCTCGCCTCCGCCCTCCTTTTCGATGCGCCATCGGCGGTGCTCATACCCGCGGCCTGGGGATTAGAGCATGACGTTATTACGCTGATGTCTACAGAGGCCGAGGATGACCGTCCACGGCCTCTATTTGAATTGAAAGACTTGCGCGAGGGGGGAGTCGAACCCCCACGGGTTTCCCCACAGGATCCTAAATCCTGCGCGTCTGCCAGTTCCGCCACTCGCGCGCGGGTCTCTTATCGAATTGTCCCAGTGAAATAATAGGAGGTCAACCGAGCGGTCACTTGCGGCCGGCGAGGATGCTCCAGATGCCGGTGCCTAGGGCGATGGCGGCCAGTCCTCCGAAGACGCTGTAGTGGATCACGTCTTTGGCGATCGGCGATAGGAGGTGGTCGGGCCAGACGCCTTGAAGCTGTGCCGCGGCGGCCAGGCCGATCAGCGCGAGGCTGATCAGACCCAGGACGATACAGATGTTCATGGGCACCGCGCCGGCCACGGCTCCGGCGACGGCGACCCGCGCGGCTTTGGGCATCGCCGCGGTCGACGTCTCGAACGCGGTATCTCCCGCGGACACCGTGCGCGTGCCGCCGCTGTCGCTAACGGTCTCCGCCGCCTCGATGACTTCGACGCCTTCGTCTTGCGTTTCGGCGGCCTCGGTGGGGGAGATGACGTCGAGCAGGGCGGCGCCCAGACTCGTGTCGTCGCTCTCTTTCGTCAGATCGAGAATGCCGCTTCCACTGCCGACGGTCTCCATCTCTGGAACGCCGGAAGAGATCCGCGTTTCGCCCAAGGGGTCGACGTCGATTTTCATCTCATCGTCGTCGAAGACACTGATGCCGACCTTGCCCTTGTCGGCCGGCTTGGGCGGTGAAGCCGGTTCGTCCAGACCCGTCGCCTCCAGACTGATGATGCTCGAACCGGACAGACCGAGGTCGGGCACCTCCAAGTCCGCCGCGTCCGGCCCCTTGGCCTCGGGAACGATCGGCGACAGACCGATGCCGGAATCCCCGCCCGTCGGGAGGAGATCGATCTCGCTGGAGAGTTCGGGGATTTCGATTTCGTTTTCCTTGGGGGCCGCGGGAAGGTTCTCGGGGAAGGTGTCCGCGTCCAATTCAAGCGGGGGCGATGGATCCTTGGCAGCGAGATCGTCCACGCCCGGGCTCGGCGTGTGGGCGTCCAGAACTCCGAGACTCGACGACTCGTCGGCCAGGCTGGACAGGGCGGATGCGAAGGAATCGGTCTGGCCGGCGACCTGCGGGCTCATGTCCTCGGCGGCGGCGAGATCGACGATGCTGCTGCCTTCCTTGGCGGCGATTCGTGCGATTTCTTCGCGTTTGAAGAAGACCTTGCCGGCGTCACGGAGTTCGTGCAAACGGCCGTCGGCGACCATGGCCTTGACCTCGGAGACGGTCTTGCCCAGCAGATCGCAAGCTTCGTTCATCGTGCAGTATTCGTTTTTAGCCATGTCAGCCGGTTCCCATTCTTAAGCTTTGTTATTCGTCGCCTTTGTTCTTGTCCTTGGCGGGCGCTTTCTGATCCGCGACGGGAGGGATGCCCGGGACGGTGATTCCCAGGGCCTCGTCGTCCGGGTCGTTGCCACCGTTTTGTTGGCGCCGCTCTTTGATGCGCCGCTGATCGTCGAGGATGCCCTTGACCTCTTCCTTGGTCGGGCCGTCGTTGCAGTAGTCTTCGAGGTAGCGGTCGTAATCGAAGGAGCGCGCCGCGACGAGGCGCATCTTGCGGGTCGCCGGCAGGTACTGATAGCACCAGAGCGTTCGGTTATCGACGTCCATCATGTAGACGCCGTAGCTGTTCTTATCGAGTTGGCCGGTGAAGGCGAAGATCCCGCGTGCGCCGACCATGGGCGAGTCGGCGAAGGCCGGAGTGAGCATCGACTGCCCGCGGCCGCGCGTCAGAAGCGTTGTGGCGATGACCGCCAGGAGCAAGGCAATGATCCACAGAACGGTTTGTCGCTGTCGCGGGATCGGAGCGATTGCAGCGCGGACCGAGTGTTCGGTATCCATGGTATCGTCCTCGAACTAGTCCCCCGTATTGCCCACCCAGTACTTATCATTATAGACAAAAGGCCGTCCAACTCAAGCCTTGGGACAGGCCCGCGGTCGAGGGCTATACTGCTCGTCCATGACGGACATCGAGCCGATTCGTTGGTTTTCGCGGACGATCGATCCGCCCGGTAACGTCGCCGCGCTGCGAAGGGCGGTTGCGGCTCAATCCGGCGCGGCGATGTTGGAATCGCACGGCGAGGCGGAGGGCGGGGGGCGATACTCGATTTACGCGTGGGAGCCGGTGGGCCGGTTGTGCGTGACGGCTGCGTCGGGGGAGGACCCGTGGGCGGTGCTGGCCGGCGTCTGTCGGCCTTGGGGGCGGCCGGCGGAAATTCCGGACGTTCCTTTTGGCGGCGGGTGGATCGGTTTTTTGGCATACGAGGCCGGGCGTTTCGTAGAGCCGGCGGCGGGGTGGAGGCGGGCCGACGATCGGCTGCCGCTGTCGTATTGGGGTCTTTACGACACCGTTTTGATTCACGACCGGCGTAGAGGCCGCTGGTGTGTCGCGGGAGTCGATCTGCCGGCACGATTGGGCGGCGCGGGTCGGCTGTCGGTCAGTGAGCGAGTGAAGTCGGTCGAGGAGTTCGTTCGCGCTTGCGATGGCGACGCCCATTGTGCAGGGCGATCGCTGCCGATCCACGGTCAAGGTGAGTGGAACTACGGGCGATCGGCCTACTTTGCGAAGGTTGCGCGGACGTTGGAATACATTCGCGCTGGGGATATCTTTCAAGTCAATCTTGCCCGGCGGTTTCGCGCGGGGCTGGGATGCGACGCGGCGACGCTTTACGGGCGGCTTTGTGAAACGAACCCGGCGCCGTTTGCGGCGTACCTCGACGTGCCGGGTAGTCAAATCCTGTCATCGTCGCCGGAATTGTTTCTGAATCTGCGCGGCGGCGAGGTCGTGACTCGGCCGATCAAGGGGACGCGACCGCGCGGCGG
>CAYMXF010000019.1:0-22817 GCA_964393935.1 uncultured Planctomycetaceae bacterium | reverse complement strand
GGGGGGCGGAAGCGGCGCGATGCACGATGCTCGATTTGGTATTGGTACATTTTGATCCGACGTAAGCAGCCGAGGGCGGCTGCTCCACATCAAACTGTACCAGTACCCTCGATTTTGCGAGCCGGGCGGTGGATTTCGTATTTCGAAAACCGCGGTACTTGTATGCCAATCCGCCTTCAGCGCGGGCCGGCGACCAAGCCGATAACTCCCTACATGAACACAAGATACGATTCAGGGCGACATGCCCCCTGGGTACTGGTACAGTTTGATCCGAAGAAAGCAGCCGAGGGCGGCTCCTCCACATCAAACTACCGCCCCACTGGACATTCGCCCCGCGCGGGTCAAAGATATGGAGAGTCGGCGGTGGTGCGCGGAGTCCGCGCCCTTGGCCGCTCCCACCCCGCGTATCTCGATGAGGACACGATGATGAATCTTCGTTCTTGGCGTCGGGCGGTCATCTGTCCCTCGGCCTTGGTGTTGCTCCTGGGCGTTTCACCGGTCTTGGGCCAAGTGACGAGTGTGAGCGGCAGCGCCGAGGCGCGCGTTGTCCAGTTCGTCAGCGGCCTTCCCGTGCAGACGGATTTCGGACAAGAGGTCATCCCACTGACCAAGAGCGTCCCGCCCGCCGTCGGCCGAGCCAAACTCGACCATCTCAACGACGCGAAAGAAGTCACCGCCGCGGGTCAAGGCGTCGCGGTCATGTACGAACCGAACACGACGGGCCTGGGGAACCCCAACGACGTCGGACTCAGCATCGGCGCTTTTTCCGACGACGCGAGCACGAGTTGGACCGTCGAAGGCGGCGTCACCACGACGCGCACGCTTGTGCTCACGGTGGGCGATGTGGGCGGGCAGCCCGGCTTGAGCGGCGTCAACGGTCGGGGCCGGAGCCGTCTGGTCCTCTCCGGGTACCTTCTCATCTTTTCGCAGAACCCCTCCGCCGATTTGACCGGCAACGAGATCAGCTTTTCGTTCAGCGTCGAGCGCCGGCAGACCGGCCGATCGACCACGACCCCGCTGTCCGGAGAGATCACCATGGTCGGCGGTCCGGACGGCAGCATCGACTTCCCTCATCGAGCCGGCGCCTTGAGTACGATCGACATCCCCGTCGCCGACTTTCCCCTCGGCGACGAGTTCCCGCTCGTTCGGGCAGTCATCTTCCAAGGGGTTCAGTTTCCCTATGTATACGACATCACCCTCGGCTCGTCGTTCGATCTCGAACTCAACGCGGCGGCCAAGGTGACATCCACGCCGGGCGGCATCGGCGCCTGGGCGCTGTTCGGCCTGCCGCAGGACGAGATCACATCCATCGTCGGACGCGTGAAAAAGGATGACCGGGGTGAGCGTTTAACGCAGATGCTCGCCGAGCACGTGGACACCACCGGCGCCGCTTATGCCGATGCGCCGACGGCGAGCCTGATTCCCGCGTGCGGCGTCATGGGCTTTGAACTCGTCGGTCTGACGATCGCGGCCGGCGGTCTCGCCGCCGTGCAGGCCGGCCGCCGCCGGCGTCGCCGGTGAAGGCGCCTTCTTTGTCGGCCAAAACCACCAACGCCACGGACGCGGCTTTCTGGGGGGGCGTCCTGATTCTGGCGATTGTCGTGCTCGGCGCGGTCCTCTGGTTTCTCAGACGGCGTCTTTTTTCCGCGGCCTCCCGCCGGAAAGAAGTGGAATTATTTTCGCTGCAGCATTTGCGCAAGCTGCGGGCCGAGGGTCAGATAACGCAGGATGAATTCGAGCGTCTGAAGGCTTCCGCGTTGGAGGCGGCGCGCCCTGCGCCAACCGGCAAAAGCAGCGGCCGTGCGGAGCCCGCGCCGGGGCCGGACGCCGGCCCGAATGCCGTAAAGTAAGGCCACGGGGCCAGTCGATATCTTGCAGGCCGCACGATACAATCCTCTAAAGACCGGAGTGATGAGCGGCGTACCG
Source organism: uncultured Planctomycetaceae bacterium (assembly GCA_964393935.1). Taxonomy (GTDB): domain Bacteria; phylum Planctomycetota; class Phycisphaerae; order UBA1845; family UTPLA1; genus DATEMU01. The sequence goes on along the minus strand of CAYMXF010000019.1, from coordinate 20,891 downwards.
ATTCGCCGCAAAAAAATCGAAGGAACGTTCCCTTGAAAAACGGATCAAAAGACGGCGGAGGAAGCGGAATGGGCAACGACTCCAACCGTGGCGGCGGCTCCCCTCCCGTCGGCGGCATGAAGCGCCGCAAGGCGAGCACGTGCAGCTTTTGTGGGAAGACGCACCGCGAAGTCGGCCCGATGGTCGAGGGACCCAACGACGCGTACATCTGCTCCAACTGCGTCGATCTTTGCCACAACATCATCCGGCAGGAAAAGCGCCGCTCGAGCGGGCTTCGCCCCCTTTTCAACAAGATCCCCACGCCGCGCGAGATCAAGGAGTTTCTGGAACGCTACGTCGTCGGGCAGGACTACGCCAAGAAGACCCTCTCCGTCGCGGTGCACAACCACTACAAGCGGCTGACGTACGCCGAGCGTTCCGAAAGCGACGACATCGAGATCGACAAGAGCAACATCCTCTTGATCGGGCCGACGGGTTCGGGCAAGACGCTTTTGGCGAAAAGCCTGGCGAGGCTGCTCGACGTGCCGATCGCCATCGGCGACGCGACGACGCTGACCGAGGCGGGCTACGTCGGCGAGGACGTCGAGAACATCCTTTTGCGGCTGCTCCAGTGCGCCGACTTCGATCTCGAAACCGCCCAGCGCGGGATCGTCTATATCGACGAGATCGACAAAATCGCGCGCAGCGCCGGCAACGTTTCCATCACGCGCGACGTCTCCGGTGAGGGCGTCCAGCAGGCCCTGCTCAAGATGCTTGAAGGCACGGTCGCCAACATCCCTCCGCAAGGCGGCCGCAAGCACCCCGAGCAGCAATACATCCAAATGGATACGTCGCAGATTCTCTTCATCTGCGCCGGGACGTTTTCCGGCATCGAAGAGGTCATCAAGCGCCGCATCGGCGGCAAGAACATCGGCTTCACCAGCGAAGCCAGCGGCGAAGAAGAATCCGCCGATGCTCGGTCCGAACTGTTGCACCAGGTCGCCCCCGAAGACTTGATCGAGTCGGGCATGATTCCCGAATTCGTCGGCCGACTCCCGGTCGTGGCGACGCTGGGCCCGCTGGATGAGAAGGCGATGGTCCAGGTGCTGACCGATCCGAAGAACGCGCTGTGCCGCCAGTATCAGAAGATGTTCGAGCTTTCGGGCAGCACGCTGGAGTTCACCGACGCCGCGCTTCACGAAATCGCGAAAAAGGCCATCAAGCGGAACACCGGCGCTCGGGCCCTTCGCGGCGTCGTCGAGGACCTGATGATGGACGTCATGTTCCATCTGCCCGAAGAGGAAATGCGGGGCCACTACCTCATCACGGATGCCGTCGTCCGCGGAGAGGAGCCGGTCCTCGAAGCGCGCACCGAGCTGCGCAAGGAATCCGCCTGAAGGCATTCACCCGATCGCACGGGCGGCGCGCGAAACTCCGCTCCCTCTCTTTCAGGACGCATAGGCAAACACCCAAAATGAATTGTGTGTTCGCGTCGTAGCGAAGCGGCTTTCTCGGACGTGTTGCGTCCCATGCCAGCGACTTGAGATATATTGTACAATTCGTGTGAACGCAACCGCGGTTAGTCGATAGTAATTGCGAAGCCGACCGCGGTTTGTAAAAGGCTTGCTGCCCTTAGGAGGAAGGCGCCTGTGGATACGTCAACCTCGACGACGACCGTCATGATGATCTGTCCGAACCTGAAGTGCCGGAAGGTGCTCCAGGTCCCCGCCAAATATCGTGGGCAGCAGGTCCGCTGCCATTATTGCAACATGACCTTCGCGGTACCCATCGGCAAGCCGGCCGACAAGACCGGCGGCGAGTCGAAAGAAAGCTAAGTCAACCTTTCGCGGTTCTTAGCAATCTCCCCCGATGTTGATTCAGGAGCGCTTCCAGCCGCCGATCGAGGCCGGGGTGTCGGCTGTCGAAGCGCATCTTCGAGGGGCTTGCCGCGAGCGCGACGAACCATTTCACGAGGTTGGCGAAATCGCGCACATCGACGTACTCGGGGCCGATCCGGCCGCGCGATTCGTCCATGTTGTGATAGTTGCCGAGCGGCAGGCAGATGCCCGTCGCGTCGTAGCCGTAGTGGCAATAGGCGGTGGATTCGCAGGTGCCGCCATCCATGAGTTTCCGCTGAAAGATGAACGTCTTGTCTTTCGCCGCCAGTTGCTCGGCGACGACCTGGCAGTATGCCGTCGCGGCGGGCGTGAAGACGCTCGCCTTGTCGCCGACGCGGAGGACGGGCCCACCGCCCAACGCGACACCGGTCACCGCCTTGCTGCACTCGATTGCGACGACGAGCGCGTCACTCGGGACTGTTTTTCGGTCGACGGCGGCCAAGGCTCCGGCGAAACCCACTTCCTCCGCGCGCGTGAAGAAGGCGTAGCAGGGCGAGGCGATTTCTTCGCGGCAGATGGCATCGAGCGCGCAGAGAATCCCCGCTAGTCCCGCCACGTCGTCGCAGGCCCGCGCGAAGATGCGATGGCCGCGGATCACCGCGTCGCCGATGCCCCACATCCCCGGGCTGCCGGGCTGCACCGGCTGTCGGACCTGCGCGACGATCGCCTTCGGCGGCGCGTCGGCGCCGAACGACCGCGCGCTGGCCGCCGCGCGGCGCGGCACCGATTTGCCCGGGCGATGAGGAATGACTTCGACAATCCGTCCCGGCACCCACGCACCGTCGGAGAAGAACCGCACGCGCTCGTTCTTGAAATACGGCGACCGGACCCAGCCGCGGAACTCGGCATAGACGCGCCGATCGTCCGTCATTCGCACGGCCGTGAAGCCCGGGTGATCCATGTGCGCGGCGAGGAGGATCGGGCGACCGCGCTGCTTGGCCCGCCGCCGAGGGAGGTAGCGGACCAGCAGGTTGCCGAAGGGGTCCGTGCGCAGGCGGAGTTGCGGCCGTTGGGCAATAAACCCCTGGATGTAGCGGATGACCTGCCCCTCGACGAACGGGGCGGTCGGCAGGTTCACGACCTGCTTCAGGATCGCGAGGTCCTTCTTCGCCGGCATTGTAATTACCTCCAAAGCGTGTCGCCGCCGTTAGTTGCGATGCGGGATGGTAATCGATTGCGGCGGTTCTTGGGGCCCCGAGCCTACGATCACCCGGGTGCGAGTGGACCGCCGAGGCATGTCTGTAGCGGTGTTGGCACACAACTTGTCGATATTCCATAGGAAGATGTCGACCATGGCCAGCACCATCGCCGTTCCCGTGAATCAGGTTCTCTGCGCCACGACTTTTACCTGCGTCGGCTGCGGCCATGCACAGGCCCCGCCACGGCCGGTTTTGCGGGCTTTGCCGCCCGATCGGCCCTTCGATCTGGTCCGATGCCCGGACTGCACCCTGGTGCAGCAATTCCCGCGTTATACGACCGCTCAGTTCCGGCAACTCTACGGCGCGGATTACTATGTTTTCGGAGAATCGGACGAGCATCGGTGGGCCCGGGCGGTGCAGCAGTACGTCGTGCATTTGCTGCCGTTGGAGGATCGCCCCGCGCGGCGATTGCTCGACGTCGGCTGCGCGTTGGGGCATTTGGCGGCGCTGGCCCGGCTGCGTGGATGGCGGGTTACGGGGATCGACGTTTCGCCCGAGGCGATCAGTCAGGCGTCGGTACGATTCGGGTTGGACGTCCGCGCCGGCAGTTTGAGCCGCCATCGCGACACGCTCGGCCCCTTCGACGCGGTCTTTCTCGGCGACTCTATCGAGCACGTCGGCGAACCGGCGACGCTCTTGTCGGACGTTCGCCGAACGTTGGGGCCTGATGGGGTTATTTGCATCGACACGCCGAACTGGGCGAGCCGCTGGCGGCGTTGGGGAGGCGGGCGCTGGCTCGGCCTGAATCGCTATCACGTCAATTTGTTCGACGCCGATTCGCTCGGGCGATTATTGGAAGCTCGCGGGTTCGTCGACATCCGCGCCGCTGCGTATACGAATTACCGTTATGAGGTCTGGGGCACGCGGCCGGAATTGCAGGGCTGGCTGAACCTCCTGCCGCGATTCATCGCGTGGCGCGTCGGGCGATGGCTCGCGCGGTTTAATTCGAGCAGCCCTTGGGGACAGCTTCGCACTCATCCGCCCGCCGATCTCGATCAGGCCCGCGCGTTTGTCGTGGATTACGCTTCACGCCTCGACGTTGTCCGCCCGGCTTCGCCGTCGGCCGGGGACAATCTCATCGTGCAGGCCCGCCGAAAGTAAGCAAAAAATTCTCACGCAGAGGCGCAGAGCACGCAGAGACGGAAAGGAAGGTATTAACACCTTTTTTTCTCTGCGGGCTCTGCGCCTCTGCGTGAGATTTCTTTATGCCCGTTCCGCCGCCGCTTTCAGGCCCGGCCAATGGTGGTCGTAGTGATCGGCTCCCGTTTGATCGATCCATTCGCGGAGCGGCGTGTCGATCAGTTGGTCCGGCGGCGCGGTTCGGATCGCGGCGATGAGCCGTTCCTCCGCCGCGCGGAGTTGCGGCAGGAGCATCACGAACGACATCCTCTTGTTCTTCTTGTACACCTCGTCGTTGATCCGCTCGATGTCGTATTTTTTCGCGGGCCTACCTGCCGTGAGTTCCGGGATTTGCCGCGCCGCTTCGTCGGTCCAATAGACGAAGTGACCGGCGAGGTCGCGGACGTTCCACTTGGGGCCGACCTTCTCGCGTTCGGCGGAGGCGTCGTCGAAGCGCTCCAGAGCCTGCCGCATTCGCATGATGCGGTCGGTCACACGCTGCAATATCGCGTCGCGGACGTTCACGGGGGGCCTCGTTTCTTCGCGATAGCCGCGAAGCGGCGTCGAACTTATGCTAACCGGCGGCGTATTGTACGAAGGCGCGGCGTCTTACGCCGCTTGGAGGTTCTTTATGCCCCGACCGATCATCGGCGTGACGTGCAGCGTGGACGCGGACGGCGACGACTCGCCGAAGCCGCGGGCCTATCTCAACATGGCCTATACCGACGCGATCTTCGCGGCCGGCGGGTTGGCGCAGCCCGTGCCGATCCCCGAGCGGCCGGACGCGAAGCTGCTCGCGGAGCTGCTCGATTCGTACGACGGCCTGCTCTTCACCGGCGGCGACGATGTGAACCCTCGGCACTACGGGCAGACGCCGCACGCCAAGACGGGCGTCATGCACGAACGGCGCGACGCCTTCGAGGTCGAGTTCTTCCGCGCGGCCGACGCGGCGGACAAGCCGATCCTGTCGATCTGCCTGGGTTGCCAGATCGCCAGCGTCGCGCGCGGGGGCTGTTTGATTCAGCACGTGGACGACCTGCCGCGCAAGAGCGCGATCGAGCACTATAAGCCGAACCACGGCACGGCGTTTCACGACGTCGAGATCGCGCCGGACTCGATGCTGGCGAAGATCGTCGGCGCGGCGCGGATCGAGGTGAACAGCCGGCACCATCAGGTCGTGGACTGCGAGCAACTCGGCGGGAGTTTGCGGCCCGTGGCCTTCGCGCCGGATGGGATCGTCGAAGCGGCGGAGGACCCGTCGAAGCGTTTTTTTCTGGCCGTCCAGTGGCATCCCGAGGACATGATCGACCGGCGGGAGCATTTGAAGTTGTTTGAGGCGCTGGTGAAAGCGGCAGCATTTCGATGAACAGTCATGCTAACGAACTGCCGCAACAATCTGTACAACGCGCGACGGGTCCAGTGCGTTGGCCCAATGCCCGTCTTTTTTGAGATAGCTCCCGACGATCAGGGCGTGGGCGTGGGGGGCGAGGGCGCGGACGTTTTCCGGCGTGACGCCGGAGCCGACGAAGACGGGGATGTTGACGGCCTTGCGGACTTCGATCAGGTCTTCGACGCTGGTCGGTCGGCCGGTCGCCGTACCGGTCACGACGACGCCGGATGCGCCGAAGAACTCGGCGGCCTGGGCCGTTTCGGCCAAGTCCACGTCGGCGGTGATCGCATGCGACGAATGTTTCTTCTTCACATCGGCGATGATCGCCACCGCCTCCGCGCCGATCATCTTTCGATAGCGCAGGAGCGGCCCGGCGTCGGCCTCGGGCATCAGCCCCTCGTCGGCGACGTGGGCGAAGACGAAGCCTTCGCAGCGGACGAATTGGCAGCCGGTCGCGTGGGCGACGGCGATGGCCTCGCGGTTGGCCCCGGCAAGGATTTGCACGCCGAGCGGCAGCGAGACCGACTGGCAGACCGCCGCGCAGATCGCTGCCATGGCGGCGACGATTTCCGGGCCAACCTTTCGATTGAGGTAGGGCACGTCGTGCATGTTTTCCAACATGATGGCGTCGACGCCGCCGTCGGCGAGGAGTCGCGCTTCGTTGACGGCGGACGCGGCGATTTCGGCAACGGACGATTTCGAGCGCGGCGTGCCGGGCAGCGCGCCGACGTGGATCATGGCGATGAGCGCGGGTCGCGAAAGATCGTTCAAAAATGTCAGGCCGGGGTCAGGCATGGATGAATTGATAATCGAGAATGGGGTATTGAGGAAGGGAGAAAACGAAAGTCTTGAAACCCTATCCCGTGAAGGGATTCGCACCGGCTGAGAGCCGGTGCCACACGCGTCTGCCGGGAAAGACTCTCAACAGTCGGGGACACATTGGCGTCGAGAACCACTCGGCGCTCCCAGACGGTCGCGGCTCTGATCATCGCTGCCGATCCAACTGCCGGTAATTCACTGCCTCGCTGAGGTGCTCGGGTTTGATCCGCTCCGAGCCCTCGACGTCGGCGATCGTCCGCGCGACGCGGAGGACTTTGTCGTGTGCCCGGGCGGAGAGGCCGAGTTCGGTCATCGCCTGCTTGAGGATCATCTCCCCGGCGTCGTCCAGGGGGCAATGCTTTCGCACCATCCGTGGGCCCATGCGGGCGTTGACCTTCGTCGCCTGACCGTCGAAGCGGGCGCGCTGGCGCTGGCGGGCTTCGAGCACGTGCGCGCGCATCGTGGCGGACGCGGTGCCCGGCTTGGAATGGCGCAGCTCATTGAACGGCACGGCGGGTACGGTCACATGGATGTCGATGCGATCGATCAGCGGCCCGCTGACGCGCGAGAGGTATTTTTCCACCTGCGGCTGCGTACACTTGCACGGCTTGCGCGGGTCGGAGAGATAGCCGCAGGGGCAGGGGTTCATCGCCGCGACGAGCATGAACTCCGACGGGAAGCGCACGACGCCGTGTGTCCGGGCAATCGTCACGCATCCGTCTTCGAGCGGCTGGCGAAGCGTTTCCAGGGTAGAGCGAAAAAACTGCGGCAATTCGTCGAGGAAGAGGATGCCGTGATGGGCGAGCGAGACTTCGCCGGCCTGGGGGATCGTCCCGCCGCCGACGAGGGCGGGGGCGCTGGCGGAGTGGTGCGGCGTCCGCACGGGCCGCGTGGCCATGAGCGACGCGCCCGCCACGAGCTTTCCCGCGGCGGACCAGATGCGCGTCGTTTCGAGTGACTCCGAAATGGACAATGGCGGCAGGATCGTCGGCAGGCACTTGGCCATGAAGGTCTTGCCGGAGCCGGGCGGGCCGACCATGAGCAGGTTGTGTCCACCGGCGGCGGCGAGCGTGACGGCGCGTTTGGCGAACTCCTGGCCGCGGACATCGGCGAAGTCGATGTCGTACTGCGCGGCCTTGGCGAAGGTCGCTTCGAGGTCGATGGCCGTCGGCTCGATGGGAAGCTGCTCGTTGAGCAGGCCGACGGCGTCGGTGAGCGACGAGACGCCGATGACCTCCAGCCCCTCGACGACGGCGGCTTCGTTGGCGTTGGCCCGCGGAACGATGAAGCCGCGATAGCCTTCGCGCTTGGCCATCATGGCCATGGAGAGCGAGCCCTTGATCGACCGCGTTCGGCCGTCCAGCGCAAGTTCGCCGGCGATGACGTATTCGCGGATCGTCTGCGGCGCGGCGCCGTCGCTGGCGAAGAGCATCCCGAGTGCGATGGGCAGATCGAGCGCAGGGCCTTCCTTGCGGATGTCGGCGGGGGCGAGGTTGATGACGGTGCGTTTGTCCGGGGCTTCGTAGCCGCAGTTGACGATCGCCGTGCGGATGCGTTCGAGGCTTTCCTTCACGTCGGAGGCGGGCATGCCCACGATGACGGGGGCCGCGAAGCCGCGCGAGGAGACATTGACCTCCACCTCGCACGGAACGGCGTCGATGCCGACGAGCGTCGCACTATGGACTTGGACCAACATGCGGCCGGGAGCGTACCGGCGCAATGGACGTGCTACAAGCGGGGGCGTTCGTTACGACGGCCCGAAGACGCTCTTCGTCGCGTCATAATCGGCACGGTTCGCTGGGGCGAAGCCTGTGACGTTGAGCTGCTCGCAAAGATGCTTGTCGTTCTTGGCCTCGTTGAGCAGGAAGCCCTTGAGCTTTTCGGTCATTTGAGGGTCGGCCGAGGGACCGGCGACGACGACCGTTTCCGGAATCGTCGCCGTTTCGCCGACGATCTTGAACTGATCCTTGGACGGCCCGGTGATGGGGTTGCCGCCCTTTTCCGGCATCTTGTAATATTCAATTTCGTCGACCACGCCGGCGTTGACCGTCAGGTCGAACCAACTCTTGGCCGGTGAAACGTAGAGCCGGCCTTCCCAGACCAGCGGGGGAGGAAGGATTTCCGGGAGAAGCTTTTTCAACGGAACTCCGGCTTGTTCGAGCGCCTTGCGAGCCGCGAAGTCGGTCACGGGGTCTTTGTAGGCGCCGAAGGCGAATCGCTTACCGGCGCAATCGGAGATTGTTTTCACGTGCGAATTGGCCCGCACGACGATGTGCGCCTGCCGGCTCGTCTTGCCCAGCGCGTTGATGCCCGAGGCCAACAGCGTCAGCTTGCTGGGATCTTCCACGGCGGCGTATTCCGCGGCGGAGAGGATGGCATACGGGACATCGCCCATCTCGAGCTGCTTTCCAATGGCCGCCCCGTTGGGCTGCGCGCTGAAGCTGACGGGCTTCCCGAAACATTTTTCCATCGCCATGTGCAACGCGCGGTATTCCGCCGGCACGCCGAAGAGGTCGGCCTTGGTCGTGCCGATCTGCACGACCTGTCCCGGCTTTGCCGCCCCCGCCTGACAGCCGGTCGCCAGGACCGCTGCGAGGGGAATAAGAGGTAATGCGAAGAATCGTCCGTTCATGTGTGCACCTCCAAACAGGTCATCCGCGATCGAAGCCGCCTATGGGATGAATCGGCAGTATAGCGTCGGTTCGCGTAGCGGCTCAAGGCGGGGGGTTATCGCGATTCGGCGGGCATTTGGAGGGTGGAGAACAACCGGCGGACCAGCGGCCGTTCGCTCGCCGTCAGCCGCTCGGACCATCGTTGAACGAGTCGAACGTCCCGAGCCGTGCCCGACGGGCCGCCGACGAGGGCCACAGACTCAAATGAGACGAAATCGCCGCCTTGTAGATCACCCACATCTGGATGATCGCTAAAGGAAAAGGCTTGGCCGCCGTCGGTGACGATGGTGCCGCTGCCGGTCGTCGGACGAAACGCGAGGACGGTGCCCTGCATGGAAGGACCCTGACAATCGCCTTGAACGATCAACTTCGGAGTCCGTTCCCCATCGGTTTCGCCGCGAACGCAGTCGAATCCGGCTCAATTCCCTTGAGACGTGTGCAATGAGGATACCGCGCCGGCGGGAGAATGCACGCGGAAATCTCACACGGCTTCACGCCGGTCCCTCGCCCAGCGCAACTACTTGGGACCCAAGGGGTTGTTTGAGGTCGCGCGGTTTTTTTAGGAACGTTGCTTGAAAGAACAATCAGGGATTGGGGTTGTGGACGACCTGATCCGCTGAGTTGGAGACCAGCCAGACGACCTGATTGCGGGCGTCGTTCAGGGAGTCGCCGGATCGATCGAGCACGGTGGCCACGATCGTCCCGCCGGCGACGTATTGGAAGGGTTGGACGATCGCGTCGTTGGTGCTCGTATCCAGCCGCCATTCCGGCGCCGTGCCGGCTCCCGCGTTGCAGACGGTCCCCTGGATTCGCTGAGCGTCGGCCGATTTGCCGATCGGCAGGTTGTTCGGGGCCGCGCTTGAATAGACGAATCCTCGCTGGGTGCAGAGGTCTCCGCCGGTGCAGGTGAAGTTGGGGTCCGAATCGCCAAAGACGATCAGTTCAGGTAGGGGGATGAAAGTTGCGCCGTTGTCGCGGCGTCGAAGCGAGATCGTCGTCGCGGTCGCCGGGTCTCCATCGGGACTGGGATTGGCCGTCAGCGCCTGTTCGGGGAGTTGGTTGATGCCAAACTTCAGAAACAATAGGCGATTCCCGGAAAGCAGCGTTAGTACGTCGCAACCGATGGTGAACGTGTTGCCGGAGCCGGCCGGAATCGCGTCGGTGTAGCCGGCATTCAGATAGTCTTGAAGTTGTGCGTCGCAGACGAATCCGCCGGGACCGGCCGAAGCGACAAACGTCATCGCGAAACGCACGCGTTGAATGGCTTGGTTCGTAATGGAGACGTCGATTCCGCGGAGCGCCGCGTCCAGATCGCAGACCGAACTCAGCGTCGAGCCATCGGTGGTAGGGCTCGTCGTGGGCGGCGGCGTCGGCGCGGGGCCGTTCCGCGGAACGCGTAAGAAGTTCGTGGCGAACTGCGCCGACAAGAACGGGCTCATGCCCCCGCAGCCCCAAACGACCACGCTGACGATCGCGATCAGGGCAACCACGATTCCGGGCATCGTTAATCGACGCAATAGGGAATTCATCTCGTGCCTCCTCGAAGGCTTGGGTCTTCGCGTCCGCGCTTCCGCCACGGCGGATCTGCGACGCGAGGGCGGTCGGCGACGTTGGCGACCCGCCGCTTTGGACGGGCCTGTCGCCGGTTGCCTGGTTCATCCGTCCCTTACACGCCCCGTGCAACAGGCCGGATACCCCAGGCGGGTAGGTCGGTCGGCTTCTCCCCTGAAGGACCCCTTTATCGACCGCTCATACCGATTGTACCGCGCTGCCCGGTGCGAAGCAACGGGAAGTTGGGACTGAGACCCCCTAATTCGGCCTTTCCTGCCGCTGTTGGGTCCGCTCTGATGATGGTACCCGCCCAGGCGAGGTCTGCGACACGGCCCGGTAACGTGGGCTTCGAGGTGAGCTTAGCCCGAACGGCGGTTCATAACAAAGCCAAGGGCTACCGCCACGGCGAGTTCTACGACCCGCCACGGCGAGGTCTGCGAGCTGTGTTACGGGGTTAGCCCTGCTCGTCAGTCGGTTTGTCGGCCTTCTTTTTGTCTTCCGGCATCTGCGTGGGTTGGTTCACGACCGTGACGGGGGCGATTTTTTCCAGGCTTTCCTTGATCTTGGACGCCTCGCCGATGACGACGATCGACAGCTTTTTGGGGTCGATGAGCTGGTCCGCCGTCTTCTTGACGTCCTCGGCGGTGGTCGCCTTGACGCCGGCAAGATACTTCTGAAGGTAATCCGCCGCGAGGCCCTGGGTTTCGATCATCCACAAATCGCCGACGGTCGCCTCGGGCGTCTCGCGGTCACCGGGGAAGGAGCCGGTGATATAGGTCTTGGTGTCGTCCACTTCTTGTGCGGTCGGCAGCGTGCCGCGCATCTTTTCAATTTCCGACAAGATTTCCTTGATGGTGTCCGCCGTCGTCGGCGTCTTGGTGGAGGTGCTCACGCGGAACTCGCCGGCGAAGCGCTTGGCCTCGACGCCTCCGCGAGCGCCGTAGGTCAGCCCCTTGTCGACTCGGATCGCCTTGTTCAGGCGGCTGTTGAACCCGCCGCCGAAGATGTTGGCCATGACGCGGGAAGAAAAGTACATCGGGTCGCTGCGCGTGATGGAAAGGTGCCCGACGCGAATCTGGCTCTGCACCGAGCCGGGGCGGTCATAGAGGTAGATGTGCGTGGCGCTTCGCTCGGGGATCGCCGCGATCGTAGGCGGCGTGAACTTGCCTTCCACCTTCCAGCTTGCGAGGTATTTTTCCGCGAGCTTGAACCCGTCGGAGGGCGTGATGTCGCCGGCGAGATAGAAGACGGCGTTTTCGGGGCGAACGTGCTGGGCCCACCAGGCCTTCATCGCGTCAATCGTGATCTTGTCGAGGTCCTCCAACTCGCCGGTCGTCGTGCGGCTGTAGGGGTGATTCCCATACAGTTGCCGCCTCAGTTCCCTCTCCGCGAGGTATTCCGGGGTCTTCGTCGAGACGAGCAGGCCCATGCGAGTCTGCTTTTGCATGATGTCGAACTCGTCCTTGGGGAAGGTCGGGTTTTCAATCACGTCTCGCAACAGTTCCATGGCCAGGTCGAGCTTGGGCAAGAGCGCCGACGCGCTGACCTCCGCCGCGTCCATTCCCGCCGAGCCGTTGAGCGAGACGGCGTTCGATTCTAGGGTCTGGGCGAGCTTCTTGGCGTCGCGCGTCTTGGTGCCCTGGGTGAGCATGTTCATCGCCGCACTCGCTACGCCCGGCAGCGTCTCGGTCCAGGCCCCGCTTTTGAAGTTCAATGCCATCGTGACCATCGGCACTTCATGATTGCTCACGACCACGACGCGCAGGCCGTTGGCGAGCGTCTGGTCGGTGTGAGGGATGGAGGGGAAATCATCGAGCTGCGAGGCTCGGGGCGGTTCGGAGGGAAAATCCGTCGGCCGCACGGCCCCGGCCTTGGGACCGGTCCGCTTGGCGATGCGGTTGGTTCCGTCATCCTCGACGGGCGGCTTGTGGTCGGGATCGTCTTTTTCTTTGTCGCCGCCGAGGAGTGAACCCACCATGCCGGTCGCGCTGGGCTCGATGGAGACGTTGATGACGCCGTCCTTGGGAAGGTACTTCATGGCAACGCGTTTGACGTCGTCGAGCGTGACGGCGTCGATCTCGGCTAAGCGCCGATTGATCCGCTCGGCGTCGCCCCACAGCACGGCGTACTGGCCCAGGAGGCCGGCCTTGTTGGCTACCGTCAGCGCGCCGGTGACTTCCCCGCGGCGCTGCTGGTTCTTCATCTTCTCCAGCTCCTCGGCGGTGATGCCCTCTTCGCGGACATCCTTGATGTGCTTCTTGATGGTTTTCATCAACTCCTTCTTATCGCCGAAGGGGAGGAGCACGCCGCCGGCCGCGGCCATGCCCGCTTTTTCAAATCCAAAGGCGCCGGCCAGCGCGACCTGAGCGATCTTCTTGTCTTTCACGATGTCGACATAGAGCCGGCTCGATTCTCCGCCGCCCAGCGCGCCCATCAGCATTTCCAGCGGCAGCGCGTCCGGGTCGCCGTCCGGCACGGTCACAAAGGCCGCGCCAATGATCGGCAGCGGGCCCTTGTCCTCGGGCAACTTGATCGTCTGCGGCTTGGTCGGCGGCTCGACCTTGCACTCGGGCCGCGGCGGCTGTGGGCAGGGAGGAATCCATTCGAAGTACTTTTTCGCCAGCGCTTGCGCGTCGGCGTGCTTGACCGAGCCGACGACGACGAGCGTCGCGTTGTTGGGCGCGTAGAACTTGTCCCAGAAGGCGGAGACCTCCTCGACGCGGGCTTGTCGTAGATTCGAAATCTGCCCGCCGGGCGTCCAGCCGTAGCAGTGCTCGCTGAAGATTTTTTCGAGCAGCCGTTCCGGTACGCGGCCGTAGGGCCGGTTGTGGCCCATGCGGAGTTCTTCCTCGACGACCTTGCGCTCCGTCTCGAAGCCCTTCTTATCGATCTTGAGGAAGGCCATGCGCTCGGACTCGAGCCAGAGGGCGAGTTCGAGCTGGTTCGCCGGCAGTTCTTCGATATAGACGGTCTGGTCGAAGTTGGTGTACGCATTGCAGTCTCCGCCGACGCGGCGGATGTTGTCAAAGTGCGCCGTCTCGCTGAGCCGGTCGGTCCCGCGGAACATCATGTGCTCGAACATGTGGGCAAAACCTTGGCGGCCCTTCTCCTCGTTCTTCGAGCCGACGTGGTACCAGACCTGGACGGCGACGATCGGACAGGAGAAGTCTTCGAGGGTGAGGACCTTCATGCCGTTTTTGAGTTCGATCTGCTCGAAGGGATATCGCCGGTCGGCGGCGAGGGCTGGAGAGGCGGACAGAGCCAGGGCGCACAACGTGAGAATAAGACGCTTCATGACGTGAAACTCCTGAAAGTCGAAGGGGGACCCCTGAGTATTAAAGGCCGCTGCCGTCTCTTCAAAAACGGTCCGCGAGCCACCGGTTCACGCCAGGAGTATCCCGTTGTTGTCGGGTGGTGGCAATCCCGGCGCGCCGGGATCGATTTGACCCGTTGTGAAGCGCGCCGTAGCGTGAGATCGATGTGCGCAAGACGAGATGGGGCCGACTCTTCCACTAACAACTGGCGGCGATTTCTCGGCCTCAATGCATCCACGTTTGCATTGCTGGGGGCGATTCTACTGATCACCGCTAGCACGGAATTGTGGTCTCCGCTCGTTCCGCAGTATCTCAAGGAGCTTCGCCGGCAGGCGCAGAAGGGCGATCCGTGGTTCATCCTCCTCATCGGGCTCTACGGTTTCTATCGCGACGGGCTGGAGGCGATCAATTATTACGTCGGCGGGGCGATCGGCGGTTGGCTCAACACGCGGCGGGCCTTGCTCCTTTTCAACATCCTGCCGCTCGTGGGCTTGACGATCATCCTGCTGTGGCGGACGCCGCTGGCCGTCTTCGTCGCCATTCCTTTCATCTTTGTGTGGGATTCGATCGCCGGGCCCGCAACGCTCACCGTCGTGGGCGACGCCATACCGCCGGATCGGCGGACGATGGCCTTTTCACTTCAAGCGATCTTCCGCCGCGTGTCGCGCATCCTCGCGTACTCGATCAGCGGTTTTTTTGTCTGGCGGCTGGGCAGCGTCGGCGGCGTCCGCGCGGACATCATCGTGTCCATTGTGCTGATCCTCGCAGCCGTGGCGATGCAGGCCCGCTTTATGCAAACGGCCAGTCGCGATGCGCAGATGACGATGCATCGTCCGCGGCATCTCTTGAAACAGTTTCCCACCGACCTCAAGCGATTGCTCGCGGCGGACATTTTTGCTCGCTGGGCCGAGGGATTGGCCGGGCCGTTCATCATCCTCTACTGCGTGCCGATCCTCTCCGCCGACCTTGCCAAGGGAGCGGCGCTTTATCAGTCGTTGCTGCTCAACATCCAGGCGGCCGTCAACATCCTGCTCTATCTGATCATCGGCCCGCTGGCCAGCCGCGAGGGGCTCGTCAAGAGGCCCTACATCGGGCTGACGTTCGTCTTCTTCGCCTTGTTTCCGCTAAGCATCGCCCTGCTGGGGCCCGCGTTTGGAATGATCGGTCTGGTCATGGCTTTTGTCATCGGCGGCATGCGCGAAATCGGCGAACCGGCGCGAAAGGCGATGATCGCCGACCTCGTCCCGCCGGACGTGAAGACGCAGGCGATCGGGCTCTATTGGAGCGTGCGGAGCGCGGCCGTGATGTGGGCCTCGCCGGTGGGAGCCATCGCATGGATCGTCGGCGAGCGCTTTCACCCCAGTGCCGGTCCGTTGGTAACGTTCGGCCTTGCGGGCATTATCGGTCTTTTCGGCGCGGTTGCTTTTTTCGCGAGTTTCGGGCGGCGCGAAGCGGCAAACCGGATTCAACCGTAATGACGGATGGGGGTCGCCAAAGCGACTCGACTGGACGAATAAAAGATTTTTTCCAAAATTGGTGACAGATTCCCTTTCTTGACGCGAATGGAAGCGTAGAGGGCGGCTTCCCCTCCGCCCTCAAACTGGGGGCCCAATCTCGGGCCTTCTGGCGGCAGGCGCCGACGCGCGCGTCGATCCGGAATAGACGATGGGCCGAGGCGCCAGCCCCTTTTGCTTCACGCCGTCGGCCCGTTGCGCATTCGTCGGGCGTGGAGGGTGGCGCCGATGGTCGCACAGGCGGCGGCGACGGCGAGCAGGACCGCGCAGGACGGCGCGATGCCCGCGAAGCCCTCGAAGGCGATCACGCTCATGAAGCCGTCGAAGGACCAGCCGTTGATCGTGAGCAAGCCGACGCGCTGCATCCAGTCCGGCATGATGTGGCGCGGCACCATGCTCCCCCCGATCGCGCTCATCGCCATGATCACCATGGTCCCGATCGCGTCGAGCTGATCCGTGGTCTTGCAGAGCGAACCCAGCATCAGCCCGAAGCCGATGGTGGCCAGCGCCGTACAGAGCGTCACCGCGAAGAGCCCGCCCGCGATTTGCCAGATCGCCACATGAAACACCAGCCAGGCGTAGAAATACATCATGTAACACTGCGTCATCTGCACCACGAGCATGCTGGCGAGGCCGCCGAGCAGCATCTGCGCGGGATGGACCGGCGCCGCCATGATCCGCCGGATCTCTCCGCTCTTGAGCGACTCCAACATTCCGCGCGCCGCACCGGCCGCGCCGAAAAGCAGAAACATCGGAACGAGGCCCGCCAAGAACGTGTGCTTGGCCGCGTTCTCCAACCGCGTGACGTGAACGGTTTGACGATCGATCTTCACCAGCATCCGTTGGTCCGCTTCGGTCGGGCCGCTCGTTGCCGGCTTTTCCTTCTTGCCGATGTTGAACATATTGGTGAACAACTGTCGTCCGGCGGCCATTTGAATCAGTCCGCCGGCGATCTGCGGTTCGATGGGCTCCAGTTCGTCGTAATACATCACGATCCCTTTGTGTTGCTCTGCTCGATGGAGCATGTTGGGGGATTCGTGATAGCCCTTGGGGATGAGAATCGCGACGCGGTAGTTTCCACGGCTGCGGATGGATTCTTTAGCGGCCTCGGCGGAGAGCGGCGGGCCGCCGGGTTCGCCGTTCGTCGTCTGGATGACTTTCATGTGGGTCGTGGCGAGCGACTCGATGAGTTGCTTCGAGGCTTCGCTCTTATCTTCGTCGATGACGGCAACGCGGAACGGCCGCGCAGGCCCCGCCGGACCGCTGAAGATGTTGGTGAAGATGGTGTACAGCACGATACCCGGCAGGAAGATGACGGCGAGCGTCGCTTTGGATCGGCAAAGAATCCGCAAGTTGTTGCCGGCGAGGATGGCGATGATTCGAAGCGACCGCAGCACGCTTAGTCCCTCAAGGCCCGGCCGGTGAGTTCCAGGAAGACGTCTTCAAGATTGGGCTCGGCGAGGCGCAGGGCGGTGGGGTGGAGGCCGAGATTTTCCGTGGCTGTTGCCGCTTTCAAGAGCACGTGCTCCCCTTGCGGCACCGTCAGGTGCGCCGTGGTGTCTTTAAGCATCCATGCCACGTTCCCGAGCGCGGCGGCCAGCTTCTCCGCGGCGGCAGGCGTCATATCGGGCGCATCGACGACGAGAACCCGCCTTTTCTTCGACACCTGAACCAACTCCTCGAGCGTGCCCATCGCCAAGATTTTTCCGTGATCGATGATCGCCGTGCGTCGACACAGCCGCTGCGCTTCTTCCATGTAGTGTGTCGTGTAAAGGATCGCCTTGCCGGCGGCGGCGAGCCGTTCAACGACTTCGAAGATATAGGCGCGGGCCTGCGGATCAACGCCGGCCGTGGGCTCGTCCATGAGGATGAGGTCGGGATCGTGAAGCAGCGAGGCCGCGATGTTGAGCCGGCGTTTCATGCCGCCGGAGAAGGTGTTGACCCCGTCGTCGGCGCGATCCGTCAGGCCCACGTTCGCGATCGCCTCATGGGCTCTCGTTCGTAGCGTCTGCCCGCCGAGGTCATACAACCGGCCGAGGAAGTGCAGATTCTCGCGGGCCGTCAATTTTTCCGACAGGCTGATCTCCTGCGGGGCGTAACCGATATTCCGCTTGTACGCCGCCGAGCGGGAGATCGGCACGCCGCCGACCGATACCGTCCCGCCGTCGGGCTGGAGCGTCGTGGCGATGATGTTGATGGCGGTGGACTTGCCCGCGCCGTTGGGACCGAGCAGGCCGAAGATTTCGCTCGAATCGATGGCGAAGCTCACGTCGCAGACGGCGGGACGCCCGTTGTACGACTTTCGCAGGTTCTGAACATCGAGAACGGGCAAGGCGTTGCTCCTATCGGCGTCTGCGGCGAGGATTCTAGCGGGACATGAACGATGTGCGAAAGGCTGTCCCCATCGAAGGTGAATTGTGCCGACTCCCGCGATTATTTCAGCCTTCATGCGGCTTCGTGCGTCGTTCGGTCGGGGGCAACGATCGGCGAAGCGACGGCTATTGGTACGGTCCTCGCGGGCGCCGATCGACGATCCGCTCACGGCTCGCGAGTATCACGATGCCTTGTTGTTCATCGCGGCCCATCCGGACGAGCCGGCCATCCTGCGCCGCGTCGAGCGCGAGCTGCACCGAATCGAACGCGCGGTTCGCGCCATGCCGAGCGGGCTCGCCCGCCGATTGGAAAACAGCGGCATCGCCGGATCGCGGGTCGTCAGTCCGTTCTCGTTGGACATCACGCGTTGGCTGTCGGCTCGCTTCGGTCGCCACATCGTCCTCGACTGGGACGACGAGGACGGCTCCGAAGAATTCGACGATTTCTTGAATCACCTGGCCACGTCGGTGGAGCGCGATGGTCTGCTGTGCGAACGTCTTTCCACCCGCGAATGGGTTCGCCTGGCGGCGGGTCGCGGCCGGACCGACCTGGCTTGGCTCGTCGGACGCTTCGATGCCATGGCTGCTTCCGCCGAGATTCGAGCGCACGCCTTCGATACGCTCGATCCGGCTGCCCGCTGGACGCTTCGCGGTCGGCGATCATCCCGAACCTTCGCTCGTTTCCCCCGTCGGAGTACCTACTGGCAGGCGGACGACTTCCAACGCCATCCCGACGCGGCGACGGTCCTTGCACGGACTGTGCCGGCCGTTCGCGCGCTGCCCGTTGCGAAGGCCCGCTCGCTGCTCGACACATGCCGCGCGGCGCTATGCGTTCGCCGCCGGGAAATCGACACCCTGACCTACGCCAACGAGCGGGAAGTTTACCTGTTTCGGCTCGAGCACGGCATCGATGTGGCGGTCTTCGGGATGTCGCCGGCGCGACGATTGCCGATCGAGAGCTACTTCGGTTACGTCGTGTCGCGCAACCGTATCCCGATCGGCTATGGCGGAGGCTGGATGTTCCTGGGACGCTGCGAGATCGGCGTGAACATCTTCGACGAATTCCGCAGCGGCGAGTCGGCCCTGGCATTCGCCCAGGTTTTGCGAGTCTATCGGCGTCATTTTCGTGCGGCGTATTTCACCGTCGATCCGTTTCAGCTCGGGGCCGGCAACACCGAGGCCATCCGCTCCGGCGCGTTCTGGTTCTACTACCGCCTGGGTTTTCGCCCGGTCGACCGGAAGTCGGCGAGCTTGGCCGAGGAGGAGCACCGCCGTCTTTCCCTTGGCCGCGGATATCGCTCGCCGCCGGGGGCACTGCGCCGATTGGCCCGTTCCCGGCTTCGCCTCGACGTGTACGCGTCACGGAAAGGCGGCGATCACGTGCCGGAGATCATCGACATCGGTGTAGCAGTGACGCGCTGGATCGGAAAGCGATTCGCGGGCGACCGTCGTGCGGCGGAGGCTTGGTCGGCACGGCGGGCGGCGGAAGTCCTGGGGGCCGGCAGCCTCGCGCACTGGCCGGACGAGGAACGGGCTGCATTCGAGCGCTTGAGTCCGCTCGTTGCCATCGTGCAAACGCCGGCCTTGTGGCCGCGACGCGACCGACAGTCGTTGGTGCGCCTGATGCGCGCCAAGGGCGGGCTGGGTGAGCGGTCCTACGTACTGCGCATGCAATCGCACGCCGGCTTCCGGGAGAAGCTGGCGGAGATCGCGGCGGCGGGGTCGCGGATCGGAAAAAAAATTACGCCTTGACGATCTTGTCGCGTCCCTTGCGCACGCCGACGGTTGCGTTGCGCGAATCGACGATTAGCTTGCTGTTGCGCACGATCATCTCGTAGTCGTAGGCCGAGTGGTCCGTGGAGATGAGCACCGCGTCGTAGCGCTTCAGCGACGTGGGCGTCAATGGGACCGACTTCAACCCCAGGTCGTGCTCGCGGCCCCGATGGGTCTTGGGGATATGGGGGTCGTTGTAGTCCACTCTCGCGCCGCGCTCGCGGAGAAGTCCGATTATTTCAATGCTCGGGCTTTCTCGCAGATCGTCCACGTCCTTCTTATACGCCAAACCCAGCACCAGCACGCGCGAGCCGGAGAGCGGCTTGCGGCGCTGGTTGAGGGCTTCCGACAGCTTGTTCACCACATACTCCGGCATGGCGGTATTGATTTCGCCGGCCAGTTCGATGAACCGCGTCGGCTCGCCGTATTGCCGCGCCTTCCACGTCAGATAGAACGGATCGATGGGGATGCAGTGTCCGCCGAGGCCGGGCCCTGGATAAAAGGCCGAGAAGCCAAACGGCTTGGTCTTCGCCGCGTTGATGACTTCCCAGACGTCGATGCCCATCTTGTCGAAGAGCACCTTCAATTCGTTGACCATCGCGATGTTGACGCAGCGATAGACGTTCTCGACGATCTTCGCGGCCTCGGCGACTTCGCAACTCGACACCGGGACCACGCGGCTGATCGCGCCCGAATAGAGCGCGACCGCGAGGCGGCGGCTCTTGGCGTCCAGTCCGCCGACCACCTTCGGGATCGTCTCCGTCGAATAGTCCTTGCGACCAGGGTCCTCGCGCTCGGGGCTGAAGGCCAGGAAGAAGTCGCGACCGGCCTTGAGCTTGCCGCCCTTCTCCAAGATCGGCTTGACGAGTTCGCGCGTCGTGCCGGGATAGGTGGTGGACTCCAACACGACGAGTTGGCCGCGTCGCAGCGACTGTGCGATGGCCCGCGCCGTGGATTCGACGTAGCTCATGTCGGGATCGCGGGTCTTGGAGAGCGGCGTCGGGACGCAGATGATGATGGCGTCGGGTTTGCGCAGCTCCTTGAAATTCGCCGTCGCTCGGAAGCGGCCCGCTTTCAGAAGCCCGCCGATCATCGAATGGGGGATGTGCTTGATATAGCTCTTGCCGGCGTTGAGCATCCTCACCTTCGTAGGGTCGATGTCGAAGCCCAGGCATCGAAAGCCGGCGTTGGCGAAAGTCCGCACCAGCGGCAGACCCACGTAGCCCATGCCCATGATGCCGACGAGGGCTTTTCGGCTGCGAATCTTGTTCTCCAAGGCGGCGATGTCCAA
>CAYMXF010000018.1:20887-23096 GCA_964393935.1 uncultured Planctomycetaceae bacterium | reverse complement strand
GAGATCGTCTGGGTGAATTACCACGGCTCGCGGCGGCCGAGGGCCAGCGCGGCCGATGCCGGGGCGATTCTCGGAAAACTGCGACAGGTTATTCAAGGACCGAGACGCGTTGCCGATCACATCACCGTCGTGACGCCTCTTGTCGCGCCGCTGCCGGGAAGTCGTGCCGCCGCTGCACTGAATCGCCGGCTTCTCGTTCGACAAATCAGAAGCATCTTAAATGAATTGCCGCCTCGACCGGTGCAGGTCTGGTCCTTCGCGCCGGACGTGGACTTTCTCTGCGGCGCATTGGGCGAGGAGTGTTTCGTCTATTACTGCGTCGATGAGTTTAGTGAGTTTGCCGGGTATGACCGCGAGACGATCCTGGCGGCGGAGGCACGGTTGGCCGCACAGGCCGATCTCGTTGTCGTTACGTCGCAGGCGCTATTCGAGGCGAAGCGGCATCTCAACCCGAACGTCGCGCTCGTGACGCACGGCGTCGAGTACGAACATTTCGCGACGGCGCGCCGCATTGACTTCGAGGCGCCGCCCGAGGTTGCGGGACTTCCTCGGCCGGTGTTGGGTTTCTGGGGACTGATCGAAGATTGGGTGGATGTCGAGCTGATCGCCGCAGTGGCCCGCGCAAGGCCAAAGTGGTCGATCGTTTTGATCGGACAAACGGCCACCGACGTTTCGGCATTGCATGGCCTGCCGAATGTCCATTTGCTGGGCCGCCGGTCTTATGGACAGTTGCCGGCCTTCGCAGAGGGCTTCGATGTAGGGCTTATCCCGTTCCGATCGAACGCCCTCACGCGGGCAGTCAATCCCATCAAGCTTCGCGAATACCTCAGCGCGGGCCTCCCTGTCGTCTCAACGCCGTTGCCGGAGGTGCAGCGCTACGAACCGTGGGTGAGGACCGCATCGGATGTCCAGGGTTTCGTTGTCGCGTGTGAGCGGTCCATCGCGGAGGATTCGCCGGAGAAGAAGTTAAATCGTCAATCGGCCATGCAACGCGAAACGTGGGCGGCCAAGGTCGAAGAAGTGTGCGGATTAATCAGGCCATGTCGCTCTGCGACGCCTCATCGATCGCCGAGTTGATGCGGTGCATCATCTCCAGGTAATCCGCCTGGTGTTTCATCATTTTCTTGAGCTTGTCATTGCCGGCAACCTGGCCCTCGCAGTCCAGAAGCTTGCGCTTGTCTCCCGGCTCGACCGGCTTGCCTGTCGCCTCCAACTCGCGAATCTTGTTCACCTGGTCTTGATACGTCTTGAGCACGTCCTGCGCCGATTTGTCCTCGGTAACGGCCTTCGCGGCGGCCAGGAACTCGGCGGTGCGGGGATGCGCGGCGATCTTCTTGCCCAGTGCGCGGGCGTCTGCGATGATGTCCTCCATGGCGGTCCTTCCTTTCGGCGGTTGTCGGATTGGCTGACATCATCTTCGCCGCGCGCGAGTTCGGCGGCAAGCCGGCCCCCGAAGAATCGCAGACGAGCAGGCGATCGACACCGCTCACACGGGAGACCCGATGGGAAAGCGCTTCTCCGAACGAATTCTTGAATTCCTCCGACGGCCGGAATACCAGCCGGTGAAAGCGCCGCGCCTGGCCATGGCGATGGGCATCGCCGAGGCGGAGCACGGCGATTTCCACGACGCAGTCGATTCGCTGCGGCGCGTCGGCCGCGTCGTGCTCGGCACGGGCAACGCGGTCATGCTGCCGCATCCGCCGAACCAAGTCGTCGGGACTTTTCGCGGCAACCAACGGGGGTTTGGGTTTGTCGTCCCGGATGGTGTGACCACGCACGGCGATTTGTTCATCCCGCCGGACGCCACGCTCGACGCCGTGACCGGCGACAAGGTGCTCTGCCAGGTGCAGTCGCGCGGCCAGCGCGATGGCAAGCCGGCATTCGGCGGACGCGTGCTCAAGATCATCGAGCGAGGCGACAGCCGTTACGTCGGCGAATTGAGAAGCGAAGGCGGCATCTGGTTCGTCCAGCCCGACGGCAACGCCCTCCATGTTCCCATCATGGTCGGCGACGTCGGGGCCAAGGGCGCGAAGGCCGGCGAGCAGGTCGTCGTCGAGATCATCCGCTATCCAAGCGAAGGCAAGCCCGCCACGGGCGTCATCGTCGAGCGGCTCGGCCAGCGCGGCCAGCCAGGCGTCGATCTCGTCAGCATCAAGCACCAATATCACCTGCCGGACGAATTTCCGAAGGATGTCTTGGCGGAAGCGCG
>CAYMXF010000018.1:18615-20787 GCA_964393935.1 uncultured Planctomycetaceae bacterium | reverse complement strand
GGGCGATCGATACCGAAGCGGTCGAGCGGGGAACGAGCGTCTATTTCCCCGGCCACGTCGTGCCAATGCTGCCGGAAGTGCTTTCCAACGGACTTTGCAGTCTGCAAGAGGGCGAGCCGAGGCTCTGCAAGAGTGCCTTCATTCGCTACGACGCGAACGGGAAAGTCGTCGGCACGCGCTTCGCCAACACCATCATCCGTTCCGCCAAGCGGCTCACCTATCGGCAAGCTTCGTCGATTCTGGACGGTCAGCGTAGCGGCATCCCCAAACCCGTCGTCGAACTCGTTGAGCGGATGGACACGCTGGCGCGGATCATTCAGGACCGGCGTCATTCCGAAGGCATGATCGTGCTGGACCTGCCCGCTGTCGATCTGATCCTCGACGACGACGGCCGCGTGGTGGACGCGCAGCCGGAGGACAAGAGCTTTTCGCACACGATCATCGAGATGTTCATGGTCGAGGCGAATGAATCCGTCGCGCGGCTCATGGACCGACTCGGCGTGCCGTGTCTGCGGCGCATCCATCCCGACCCCGACGAGGGCTCGCTGGAGGCGATGGCCCGGTTCATGCGGGCCGCGGGTTTTTCCGTGCCCAAGAAAATCACGCCGCGCGATTTGCAAAGGCTGCTCGAACCGTTGCGCGGCAAACCCGAGGCGTATGCGATCAATCTGGCCGTGCTGAAGTCGATGGAGATGGCGGAGTATTCCCCGAAGATCGTCGGACATTTCGCCCTGGCCAGCCGCCACTACGCGCACTTCACGAGCCCGATTCGGCGGTATCCGGATTTGATGGTACACCGGCTCTTGGAAAAACACCTTGAGGGCATGTTAGGCCCTAAGGGTGGCAAAGGCTTGGACGAGGTGCCGAGCGATGAAGAGTTGGTCGAAGCAGGCCGGCGGATGTCGTACCTGTCGCGGCGGGCGGAGTCCGCCGAGCAGGAGCTGCGGACGGTCAAGGTCTTGGAGCTTTTGTTGAAGCACGTCGGCGAGGAGTTCGAGGGCGTCGTGACCGGCGTGACGAATTTCGGGCTCTTCGTGCAGCACCCCAAATACCTGATCGACGGGCTGCTGCGAATCGAGAACCTCGGCGACGACTGGTGGGAAGTCGACGTGAAGCTCGGCCGCGTCGTCGGCGAGCGGTCGCGGCGGACCTTCACGATGGGGACGTTGCTGAAAGTGCGGATCGGGGAGGTGGATGTCTCCGCAAGGCAGCTTAATCTAATTCTCATTGGAGCCGGTCCAGCGAGACGGCGGGCTACGATGGGGAGGAGCGAGCCTGGTTCGTCGAAACGTCATGAATCACACGACGGTCGCGGACGGGATCATGCAGGAGGCCGGCGCGGCAGGACGGAAGGTCGTCGCGCGAAGAATTTCAAGAAACGTGGTAGGAGGCGATAAAGACATGCCGGAAAGTCGGACATCCCGTTGTTTCCTTGTGCTCGCGATTTTGCTGCTATGGCCTGGAATCACACGTGCGACGGAGAATCGTGTCTATCGGGCTATCTTGTACGCACAAGGAGTCGAAATTCCTTTCATTTTCGAATTGCCCGAGGTGAACGGGAAGACCGCGATAATTTGGAACGGCGGCGAGAAGATCGAAGCGCCGATTTTTCGCAAGACTGCCGACGAATTGGCCATCCTGTTTCCGCACTACGGTTCGATGATGGAGGCTCGTGAGAAACCGGACCATTCCCTCGTGGGGGTGTGGAAAAAGCCAACGGGCAAGGACGGGCTAACCTCGATCGAATTCTCGGCCGTTCCTTTGTCAAACTCGGAGAAGCATCTTCGATTTCCCCGCCACCTCAAGATCACCCAAGAAATTGAGAAACCTACGTCGGTAGCCGGGAAGTGGACCGTTAAGTTCTCCAGCGATGATTCCCCGGCCATCGGCGTTTTCAAGGAAGGCAAAGACAAATCAATCGAGGGGACTTTCCTCACGACGACCGGGGACTTTCGCTATCTCGCGGGCAGCTACGAGCACGGCCTGTTGCGATTGTCGTGCTTCGACGGTTCGCATGCGTTCTTATTTCATGCAAAGATGCAGTCCGACGGGACGCTCAAAGGCGACTTCTGGTCCGGGGCCAAGTGGCACGAGACCTGGACGGCCAAGCGCGACGACAAAGCGGCGCTGCCGGATGGCTTCAGCCTGACCAAGATCAATCCCAAGGGGCGG
>CAYMXF010000018.1:17398-18515 GCA_964393935.1 uncultured Planctomycetaceae bacterium | reverse complement strand
CACAAACGCCTCGGCGCCCGCCTGATCGACTTCGGCGGGTGGGAGATGCCGGTCATGTATCGCGGCATCCAGGAAGAGCACGTTTACACGCGGACGGCCAGCAGCATCTTTGACGTGTCGCACATGGGGCGGCTCATCTTCAGCGGGCCGGACGCCGAAGCCCTGCTCCAGCACGTTTGCACGCGGAATGTCGGCAAGCTCAAGGTCGGCCGTAGCGGTTACAGCCACGTCTGCAACGAACGCGGAGGCATCCTTGACGACGTGATTGTCTCGCGGTTCGAGGACCGCCTGGTGATGGTCTGCAACGCGGGCAATCGCGAGAAGATTGTCGCGCATCTCAATAAGCACTCCGCCGGGCGTAAGGTCACGCTGGACGATACGACGACGAAGACCGTCATGATGGCCGTGCAAGGTCCGGCGACGATGGCGATCTTCAAGGACAACATGCCCATCAAGGTCGGCGACATCGGGCGTTACGGCTGCGTGGCCGGCAGCTACATGGGCCAGCCGTACACCATCTTTCGCAGCGGTTACACCGGCGAGGACGGCATCGAGGTCGTCATGTCGTCCGGCGTCGGTGTGCTCGTGTGGGACTATCTCACGCAACCGGCCGAGGGCGAGCGCGTGACCATCAAGCCGGCCGGGCTCGGCGCGCGGGACACGCTTCGCCTGGAAGCGGGGATGCCTCTGTATGGACATGAATTGAACGAGGATATCGACCCGCTGTCGGCGAGTTGCGGATGGTGCGTCGATTTGGAAAAGAAGTTCATCGGCGCGGCGGCGCTGCGAAAGATCGCCGCTGAGGGCCCGCGGCGCAAGGTCACCGGTCTGGTTCTGGAAGGCCGCCGGATCGCGCGGCAGGGTGCGAAGGTGTTTGCAGGCGACCGCGAAGTCGGCGAGGTGACGAGCGGTACGCTAAGTCCGACGCTGGAGAAGTCGATCGCAATGGCGTACGTCGATTCAGCCTCGTCGGTCGAAGGACAGTCTCTTTCGGTGGAGATCAAGGACCAACGCGCCGCGGCGACCGTCGTGCCGCTGCCGTTCTACAAGCGCGCATAGCCTCCCGCGTACTGCGGCGGTTATAATCGCGACAGGAATCAAGTTTACGGAGGCGCGG
>CAYMXF010000018.1:0-17298 GCA_964393935.1 uncultured Planctomycetaceae bacterium | reverse complement strand
GCCGGTCAGAACCAAGTCTGTCGCAACCTCATCGGCATGGGCTATTACGATTGCATCACGCCGCCGGTGATCCAGCGGAACATCCTTGAGAATCCCGGTTGGTACACGCAGTACACGCCCTACCAGGCGGAGATCGCGCAAGGACGGCTGGAGGCCTTGCTTAATTTTCAGACGATGGTGGCGGATTTGACGGCGCTGCCGATTGCGAACGCCTCGCTGCTCGACGAAGCGACCGCCGCGGCCGAGGCGATGGTCATGTGCCGGGCCATCCGCGGCGAAGAGGGCAAGGATGGGTTTTTCGTCGCGCAGGATTGCCACCCGCAGACGATCGCCGTGCTCCGGACGCGGGCTCGCGGCATTGGAGTGAAGCTGCACGTCGGCGATACCGAAAAGACCGACATTTCGAAACTCTCGTTATGCGGAATCCTACTCCAATACCCGACGACGGATGGGTACGTACGCGATTACGACGACGTCTGCCGCAAGGCGCACGACTCCGGCGCGATGGTCGTCGTGGCGACCGACCTGCTGGCCCTGACGCTCATCAGGCCTCCGGGCGAGTTCGGTGCGGACATCGCCGTCGGTTCGTCGCAGCGATTCGGCGTCCCTCTTGGCTTCGGCGGCCCCCATGCGGCGTTCCTGTCGACGCTCGACGAATACAAGCGACATGTACCCGGACGGTTGATCGGCGTTTCAAAGGATGTACACGGTCGTCCGGCCTATCGACTCGCCATCCAGACGCGCGAACAGCACATCCGCCGTGAGAAGGCGACAAGCAACATCTGCACGGCGCAGGTATTGCTCGCGATCATGTCGGCGATGTACGCGGTTTATCACGGCCCCGGCGGCCTGCGGCGCATCGCCGACCGGGTTCATGCTTACGCCGTTTCGCTTGCGACAGGCCTGTGCCGGCTCGGCCACGATGTGGGGGAGCAGCCGTACTTCGACACGCTCCGCATTCGACTCAAGCGCGTCACGGCGGACAAAGTCCTAGCGGCCGCAAAAGCAAAGCGAATGAACCTGCGCGACTACGTTGACGGCACGGTCGGCGTCAGTCTCGACGAACTGACGGACCGGCTGGAGATCGCCACGTTGCTGGAAATCTTCGGCGATCAGAAAACCTCGGGCCTGTCGGCGGACCAACTCCTAAACGAGTCCGATGTTCGCATTCCCGAGCCACTGGCCCGGCAGAACGGGTATCTCACACACTCCGTCTTCAACAGTTATCACAGCGAAACGGAGATGTTGCGGTATCTCTTCCGCCTTCAGTCGCGCGACCTTTCCCTGGCGCATTCAATGATCCCGCTCGGCTCCTGCACGATGAAGCTCAACGCCACGTCGGAGATGTTGCCGATGACGTGGCCCGGTTTCGGGGGATTGCATCCCTTCGCGCCCGTCGACCAATGGCGCGGTTACGCAACGATGTTCAAGCAACTCGAAGGCTGGCTCGCCGAGATCACCGGATTTGCGGTCGTGTCGCTTCAACCCAACGCCGGCTCGCAAGGCGAATACGCCGGTCTTCTCGTCATTCGTGCCTATCATGAAAGCTGCGGACAGGCTCAGCGCGATGTCTGCCTGATCCCCGCGTCGGCGCATGGAACGAATCCCGCCAGCGCGGTGGCGGCGGGCCTCCGCGTCGTTAGCGTTGCGTGCGATCCGAACGGCAACATCGATATAAGCGACTTGGAGAAAAAGGCCGCAGCACATGCCGACCGACTCGCCGCGATCATGGTGACGTATCCCTCGACGCACGGCGTCTTCGAGGAAGGGATCAAAAAAATCTGCGACATCATTCATCGCCATGGCGGTCAGGTCTATCTTGACGGGGCCAATATGAACGCCCAGGTCGGACTCTGCCGGCCCGGCGACTTCGGCGCGGATGTTTGCCACCTGAATCTGCACAAGACGTTTTGCATCCCCCACGGCGGCGGCGGTCCCGGCATGGGGCCCATTGGTGTGGCGAAGCATTTGGCGGAGTTCCTGCCTGGCCATCCCGTCATCAAGCCGGATAGCGCCGGCGCGAAGGCGATCGGCCCTGTTTGTGCCGCGCCCTACGGCAGCCCGAGCATCATGACGATCTCGTGGGTTTACATCGCGCTGATGGGTTCAGACGGCCTCAAGCGCGCTTCGCAGGTCGCCATCCTCAACGCCAACTACATGGCCAAGCGGTTGGAGAGTTGCTATGGGATTCTCTACCGTGGCAAGGGCGGCCGTGTCGCGCACGAGTTCATCGTCGACGCCCGCCCGTTCGAGAAGAGCGCCGGCGTCAAGGTGGAAGACATCGCTAAGCGATTGATGGATTACGGTTTCCATGCCCCGACCATGTCCTGGCCCGTCCCCGGCACGCTGATGATCGAACCGACCGAGAGTGAATCGAAGGTGGAGTTGGATCGATACTGCGGCGCGCTCATCGCCATTCGCGAGGAGATTCGGGCAATTGAAGAAGGCCGTGCGGACCGCGAAGACAACGTGCTCAAGAACGCGCCGCATACCTTCGACGCCGTTTGTGCGACCGAGTGGCCGCATCCCTATCGTCGCGAGCAGGCGGCCTTCCCCGCGCCATGGGTCCGCGAGCGAAAGTTCTGGCCCGCCGTCGGGCGGATCGACAACGCCTGGGGCGACCGCAATCTGTTCTGCACCTGCCCGACGATGGAGAGCATCGTCGGTTAATCAGAGCCGCGACCGTGAGGGAGCGCTGAGGGATACTCCACAATCAGCGTTGCACAATGTTCGCTATGGGTCGTCCCACTTGCACGATCGCTTATTTCTTTGCATCCAGATGGAAGTGATGCAATAACCGATGGAGCATCGGCGCAACGACGATGGCCGCGATCGCCACGAAGACGATCCCCGCAAAGAGCGCGTACGTGGACGCGAAGATTTTTCCTGATGTCGTTGTGAGCGGATTGACCGGACCCATGCCGGAGAGAATCATCGACGCGTCCACTAAGGCGTCGATCCAAGCCAGCCCAGCGAACTCGTGATATCCAAAGATGCCTATCCCCAGCGCGGCGGCCACGATGGCCGCGGACAAGGCAACGCTCCGTACGACTCGGATGATAAACTGCGTCCGGGTAAGGAGGGGTTGATGTCGGCGCTCGTACATAACCGTGACTGCTGCTGCGAAACCTGACCGGACAGATTTCTGTTGACCGCTCTCACAATATCGTCCATAAACTCTTGAAATAACTACAGGCTGGGATTCCTGGCCTCCCGGCTTTCCGGTAGCCATCCCGGTCGCAGCGGTTGCCGGTGGCTATTATCCATACTCGGCCGAGGGAGCCGGAGTGGGACCGCGAGGGACGCCTATTGACGGTGGCCGACTTCGGTTATAAATGATGATCTTGCGGCGGGTGTCCGATACTGGACCGCCCGTCGGGCTCATGCGGGTGTAGCTCAGTGGTAGAGCGTCACGTTGCCAACGTGAATGTCGTGAGTTCGAGTCTCATCACCCGCTTTGAGGCCGAGGCCTAAAAGGACCCCGGAGTCGAACGCTGGGCGATCGAAAGCGACGCCCGACAACAACGCCCCCCGCAGGAGACCGGCCGAGCAACGGCCAGGCGTAGGCTGCGGAAGGGACAGGCAAGGATCGACGGAGAGGTCGGTCAAGGCTTGAAGACGCCTAGCCGGCTTTTTTTGTGCGCGGGGCCAACGCCTCGCGCGGCGATCCGCCGCCTAACGCCACGGAGGCTTCGAATGACCAAGCAAGACATCCATGAAAATGAGGAATCGCCGGTCGGCGTTGAAGTCGACGAGGAGAAGGAGGCCGATCTTCGCGAGGTCCTCAAGGAGACGATCAAGGTCGCTGTGGCGGACGTGGGCGTACTCCGAAAAAAAGTCTCCGTCACGGTTCCTCGTGACAGCATGTCTCTGGAACTCGACAAGGAATACAAACAACTCGTGGCCGAGGCGGTCGTTCCGGGCTTTCGGCGCGGCCGCGCGCCGCGGCGACTCGTCGAGAAGCGCTTCGGCTCCGACGTCGGCGCTCAGGTGCAAACCCGGCTGGTCTCTAACGCCTACTTGGCGGCCATCGAGAAGGAAGACCTTCGAGTTCTCGGCGATCCGCTCTTTTGGGTGACGCTGAAGGACAAAAAGGCCCCCGCGGAGCAGGATGGCAAAGAGCAGTTGGTGGATATGCCCACGGCACTTCAGCACATGAAGCTACCGGAAGAAGGCGACCTTGAGTTCAAGTGCGAGGTCGAGGTCAAGCCCGAGTTCGAAATGCCTTCGCTCGAAGGCATCCAGATCGAGCGGCCTGACGTCAAGATCTCGGACGACGACGTGAGCGTGCAAATCGACCGCGAGCGGGCCCGGCGAGGCACCTGGGTGCCGGTCAACAACGGAACGGTTGCCATTGACGACCTCCTCATCTGCGACCTCGTCATGACGGTCGAAGGCCAGGAAGTCAAGAAGCAGGAGAATATGCAGATGGCCGCGCGGCCGCAGCGGATCGAGGGCGTAACGCTGGAAGACCTCGGCGACTCCTTCAAGGGCGCGAAGGTCGGCGATACCAAGAAGCTGACCGCCACCGTGCCGGACGATTACGAGGTGGAGGACCTGCGTGGCAAGAAGGCCGACTTCGAGTTCAAGCTCAATGACATCAAGCGGATGGAGCTGCCGCCGCTCGACAAAGAGTTCCTGACGAACCAAGGATTCGAGGGCGAGAAGGAATACCGCGAATGGGTCAAGAAGGCGATGCAAGGCCAAGTCGAGCAAGAGATCAAGAAGGGGATGCGCAATCAACTTCGTAAGTATTTCATCGATCATACGAAGCTGGAGCTGCCGGAAGGGCTGTCGTCACGACAGACCGATCGAGCGGTGATGCGGAAGAGGATCGAGTTACAGCGCTACGGCGTACCCATCGCCGAGATCGAAAAGCATGCCGACGAATTGCGCACGAGTGCTCGCGAAGAGGTATCGGCGGAGTTGAAACTGCATTTCATCCTGGAGGACGTTGCCGAGAAACTGGAAGTGGACGTCACCGAGGAGGAGGTCAACGGACAGATCGCCGAGATGGCACGGGCCTACAACCGGCGGTTTGACCGCATCCGGGACGATCTGGCGAAAAACGACGGCTTGAGCGTGCTGGCGCTTCAAATCCGGGAAGATAAATGCCTGGATAAGGTGCTGGAAAAGGCCAGTATCACCGAGACGAAAGTGCCGAAGAAAGGCACGGAGAAACCGGAGAAGGCGGAAAAGGCCGAGAAGTCCGAGAAGACTGAACCGCCCAAGAAGACCGACCCTCCGGTGGCAGCGCCCAAGGCGGAAAAGAAGAAGGCCGCCGAGAAACCGGCCGCCCCGAAACCGACAAAAAAGGCATCGAAGAAGAAATCCGACTAAAACCCTGGTGGAAAGTAGGGAGGCAGGAGAATCATCATGGATGATCGCATGTATCGCGTTCGGGGGATCGTCGAACCGGCGGCCATGGCGTCCTACGCCCAGGGCGCGCCGTACCAGCGGATTCGGGAGATGTCCATCGAGGACATGCTCCTGGAGAACCGCATCATCTTTCTCGCTGGCCCGATCAACGAGCGGTCGGCGAGCCTCGTCATCATGCGGCTGCTTTATCTCCAGAGCATCAAGAAAGACCAGGATATCCACCTGTATATCAACTGCCCCGGCGGAATGGTGGATCAGACACTCGCCATCTACGACACGATGCGGTTTTTGTCCTGCAACATCGCAACCTATTCGATCGGCCAGGCGGCCAGCGGCGGCGCGATCATCCTGACGGCCGGCACCAAGGGCAAGCGTTACGCCCTGCCCAACAGCAAGATCATGTTGCATCAGCCCTGGGGCGGCATCACGGGTCAGGCCGAGGACATCCGCATTCAGGCCGAGGAAATCCTCCGCGATAAGAAAAAATTGAACGAAATCCTGGCGTACCACACCGGAATGGACATGGAAAAGATTCAGGAAGAGACCGAGCGCGATCGCTACATCGACCCGCAAGAGGCCGTAAAGTGGGGGCTGGTCGACGAAATCCTCGAAAGCCCACTGGACAAGGATAAAAAGAAGTAACGGTCGGGGTGGCACGGTCTGACGTCGTCAGGCCGTGAGTATTCCTGGCCGGCACGGCCAAGCTGCTGCTTGACGTGCCACCCGAAGTCATGGCGGCTAAGGAGTGCCCGATGGTGCAAAACAATGGAACGTTGATCCCGTTCGTGATCGAGCGGACCGGTCGCGGCGAGCGGTCATACGACATCTACTCGCGCCTGTTGAAGGACCGGATCGTCTTTCTCGCCGGCGGAGTCGATGACGACGTGGCGAACGTGCTCATCGCTCAGATGTTGTTCCTCTCCAACGAGGACCCGCACGCCGACATCCATTTCTACATCAACTCGCCGGGCGGCAGCGTCTCGGCCGGCTTGGCGGTCTACGACACGATGCAATTTTTGCGTTGCGACGTGGCGACTTATTGCATCGGCATTTCCGCGAGCATGGGCGCGATCCTGCTCTGCGGCGGGACCAAGGGCAAGCGCTACGCGCTGTCGCACTCCCGCGTACTTCTGCACCAGCCGCTGATCGGCGGCGTTTTGCAAGGCGCGGCGACGGACTTGTCCATCGAGGCGCAGGAAATTCTCCGCCTCCGTGAAATTCTCTACGGCATCATTGCCAAGCACTCCGCCACCGACATCAAGAAGATCCAGAAGGACTGCGACCGCAATCTTTGGATGGACCCGACGGAGGCGATGGAATACGGTCTCGTGGACCGAGTCCTGGAACGCCAGCCTGAAATCGTACGGCGAACCGGGTCGGACGATGACTAATGGTGAATTCCACCGGCCATCTCAACTGGGGGGCGCGCCTGTGTGCGGTGCTATCGGTCTGCGCAGTGCTGAGCGCGTGCAACAATGAAAAGGCCGATCCTCGCCTAACGCGCATTCAAGAACTCGATGACAAGGTACAAAAACAAGCGCGGCAATTGGTCGACCGTGAGGAACAGCTCGCCTCCGCGGCAAGGACGATCCAAGAACTTCGCGGTCTGGAAGGCCCGCGGCGGCTCGACCGGCTCGTACATGTCGCGAAGATCGAGATCGAGCGACTCAGCGGCGGCTACGATGACGATCGGGACGGCGTCGATGATGGCGTGGTCGCGTATGTCCGCCCGATCGACGTCGATGGCGACGTTGTGAAAGCCGCGGGATCGGCGAAGGTCGAGTTGTTCGACGTCTCGCAAAAATCCGGCCCGCAGTCCGTGGGAAAGGTGGAACTCGACCCCGAGGCCATGCGCAAGGCCTGGTTCAGCAAATTCATGGGTGCGCACTACCGGATCAAGGTGCCGTGGGCGGCGGACGCGGCGGCCCAGGAGAGAAAGGCCATTACTGTTGTGGTGCGGTTCACCGACCTCCTGACCGGCCAGAGTTTTGAAGCGCAGCATATTGCCGAGGTTCACAAGCCGGCCCGCCGACCGAACTAATCGTTGGTTTCAGCGGTCCGACGCTAGAAACCCCACTCTCAATACTGGCGGGGCCGATTTTTGGCGATCCGGCGTCTGTTCCATTCTTGATCCGTACGATGGTTGGGTCATATGCTTTTAATAGACACACCGAGGATGATGCGGGGCGTCGGCCGCAGCCTCATGCTAATCTTTCAGAGGCCCGCCGGCGACTGTTCCAACCCGAGGTGACAGCCTTGATCTGCCTTCCATGAGAGCGGCGCAGGACGCCGCCCGCCTTCCAACGGCCATCGACTTCATCCGAAACAAGACGCCTCGACGGGCAGGATTTGCGCTTTATGCGCACGAGAGTTACGCTCGAAAGCGATCGCGCCAAGGTTGTCCGAGAATTGCCGTCGCTATTATCGGTATTGGGTAAGGTCCGGAGCCCCAAACGGCCGTTGAATAGCTGTTCTTCCGATTCCCGGCGAGCGCGATTATCGGCCGAGTCGGGCTTCGGCGCTGCCGCAAGGTCCGCATTTTCGCCGGGCATCGGAACGTTCGTTTGGCGACGACCCATCGCCACGCCCGACGGGTATCGGGTCGGCGCCAGAGCAGATCGACTGAGGTTTTGTCCGGTCGTGCGTGGCCAGCGTGAAGTGAGGTGCTCGCCCGTGAGCGCGGAAAAAACTAACCCAATGGTCTCGTCCGGTCCCGTTCGTTTGCTGGCGCTCCACGAACAAGCCCGTCCGGCCGTGAAGGAGTTGAATCAGGTCATCACGATTCTCGGCGCCGGCGATGGCGCGGATTTGATTCTTGGTTCAAGCCGCGTCGATGCCGCGCACACGGCGATCGTGTCGCTTCCCGGCGGGACGTACGCGTGCGACCTCGGCGCCCCGGGTGGTACGGTTCTGGGCGGCCGCCGAATCCGCTGGTCGCGCTTGGCCGACGGCGATCAGCTCGCGATCGGTCCGTTTTCGTTCCGTGTGCAACTCGAAGATGATCTGCACGAAACGGCTCTCAACATCCCGGTCTTTCAACTCCGCAATGATCAAACGATTGGTACGATCGCGAGCAGCGAGGCCGCGATGGTGATCGGCAGCGACCCATGCTGCGACATCATGCTGAATGATTCGACGATCTCGCCGCGCCACGCCCTCGTCGTCTGGACACGCGAAGGAACGATCGTGCGGGACCTGACAGGCCGATCGAGCGTCCGGCATAACGGGCGCTGCGTTCAATGGAGCGGAATCGTCAGCGGCGATACGATCGGCATCGGGCCGTATGAGATGATCTACGAAACTCAGACGTCGGTTGCGTCCGGCGCAACGACCGTGACGCCGACGGCCCCAGCGACGTCCGCGCCGCCCGTCGCCGCGACGGTGACACAGTCGCACGAGATTTCGCCGATTCCATGGCTGGATGAGAGCCATTTCGAGTTCGAGCCCACCGCGTCATACAAAGCGTCTGAGATCGACGGCGAGTCACCGCTCGATCGATATGCCGATGACGAGGCGCACGACTTCGCCGAAGTGGAGCAGACCCCTACGGAAATCGAAAGCCAGGCCGATGAGGGACAGGAAATGGCCGCACAGCGGTATTCGAATGGGAATTCGTCAGTGGAACAGTGCCCGCCGGAACTCAAGGCACGGGTGGCGGCGGCGCAGCGCGCCCTCGACGAGCGGGCTCGGAAGTTACGCGAAGAGCTTGAAGCCGATCGCGCGCAATTGAAAGCGTGTCAGGACAAGTTGCAGGAGCAAGCCAGACAACTTTTGGAGGTCGCAAAGCAGCGACATGGAGAATCGCGAGCGATGCGGCGCGAGCGATTCGAGGAATTGGAAGGAACACCGCAATCCTACGCGAACGCCAAGAGCGATGACGATTCCTACGACGAAGTGCCGGTGCCCGCGCAGCCTTCGGCCCACGCCGGATCGGCGCCACCGAACTGGCAGCCGGACGTTTCCGTGCTCGAAAACATCTTCGCCGGAAAGTTCGACGTGGCCGCCGGGTCGAAACCCTCTGAAGGGCGCTCCGCCGATACGCCGGGCGTTTCTGAAAGCGTCGCCGGCGGCGATGAAAGCGCGTCCCTCCAGCAGCGCGTCAGCGAACTGGTCAACATGGTGCGCTACGAAAAGGAGGAGATGCACCTCGCCGAGAGCCGGCTCGAATCCCTGCGATTCGAGATTGACCGCCTCCGCGGCACGGTGCTTCGCGCGAAGGAAAAGCATCAGGTACAGGAGGCTGAGCACGAGGCGCGGTACGCCGCCCTGAAACGCAGTCAATCGGCCATCCAACACGAGCGCGAGTCCTTGATGACGCAAATGCGGCGGTTGGATTCCAAGGAAACGGCGTTGTCATCACGGGTACAAGAGGCCGAGCAGATCCGCAGGGATCTCGATATCGAGTCCGAGCGGCTCCATCGCGCCCAGGAGCAGCATGACGAGCGGCTCCGCGAATTGAGGATCAACCTTGAAGGCGAACGGCATCGGTTGCGCGTTCGTCAGGCCGAGTTGCAGCGAAAGGCTGCGGACCTGGCCAAACTCACCCGGGTGCGCCGCAAAGCAATTGAGCAGATCGTCACCCAGCAGCAATCCGAACTGAAGGAACAAGAATCGGAATTGAAAGCGAAGCGTTCGGCGGTTGCCGAGGCCGGCCGCGCCGAGTTGGAGCGCGCCGCGACGGAATTGGAGCAACTTCTCAGCGCCCGACTCGCGGACGTCGAGACCGAGGTCCTTTCGCGGCAGGAGAATCTGGACAACTCGCTCATGGCGATCTTGGACGCCGCTAAGCCGATCACGGATTCCGCCGTCGGTGCGAAGACGCCGACCGCCCCGCCCGCGACGTCATATAAGTTCGAACCGATTTCTGTTCGGCCGTCTGCGGCGGGCGCGAAGATCGACGGCGAAAGAGGCCACATGGCCGACCTCGAAAAAGAGCTGGAGGGGTTGCACCGCGCGGTTCGGAAATTGGAAGAGGACTCGGAACGGTGCAGCATCTGGCAGGAGTCCGGCCTCTCGCGGAGCGGCGATCGTTCCACTTCACAGATCGATCGCCGCCTGGATTCGGTTTTCGCCTCAAAGTTCAACGAGAAGATTGCCTCGATTCGCAAGGGATTGATTGATATCGGGCCGTGTAAAACGGAAAGCGTGTCGATGCCCGCGGCGGCGTCGTCTGACAAGCCTGTCGGAGCAAACGGCTAACAACAGGCAGCACAGCCGCTCTCGGCTGTGAATTCGACCGGAGCAGCAACAGATGATGCGGGACATCGACGACGGTTCGGCGGCCGGCCTGCCGCGCGCTTCTTTCGACCTTCCATTGAGCGGAGGCCCTGCTTCCATCGACGGACGGCCCTTCTCATCCCCTTCGCTCAGCGGCAGTTCATCGCTCCATGACGTCGCGAGATCGACGTTCTCTCCCCTGTCCTCTTCGATCGATGCGTCATCCCCGGTACCGGCCATCGGCGGATCGCAAAGCGAATTGCAGACTCAGATGGCCAAGGACATGGAGCGGCTTCGTCGAATCTCCTCGCATCTTTCCTCGACGCGATCATGGGCCGAGCAGTATGCCGACGAGGCCTCCGCCCTGTCTGCGTTGGCCAAAGGGGCGGCGCTGGCCCAGGCGGAACCCCTTTTTGGCCCGACGGATCGGCTTGGCGGATGGAGTTTCGGCAGCCTCTCATCCTGCTCGGGCGTCCTGGGTTCCATGGGGTCGGTCAGCGGAGCGGCGGTTGTGGAGGAGTCCTATTCGCGCCAGGAACCGCTAAACTATCCGGCGCCCCCCAAAGGCTTTGACATGCCCGAACCGACGATGTTCAACGAATCCGCATCCGCACCTCGAAGCGTAGGCGCTGCGACGGCGTCCATCGAAGGCAGCGGTGGAGGTAATGGAGCCGGCGGTAAACCGACCAGAGGGCCGAGCAGTTCGTCGCAGGATAAGAGTGGGCGCGAAAACCAGCTTAAACAAAAGTTCATTCAGGCCCAAAAGGCACTCGACGAACGGGCTCGCAAGCTGAAGGACGCCTTGTCCAAAGAGCGCGAGCGCCTCAAGGCTTACCAATCGCAGTTGCAACAGACCGCCAAGGAAATCGACGAAAAGGCGCAGATGCGCCGCCGCGAGCTGGAGGCGGAGTACACCGCCAAGGTCCAAATGCTCGAGCGGAAACACGCGGAAGTCCTTCGCCAGAAGTCCGTAGTCGATCACTCCGCCGACGCGAGGATCGAACAGATCGAGCGCGGGGCCTCCTCGATGCAGATTCAGTTGGAGGAGAAGGGGCGCATCCTGGCCATCCGCGAAGCTCAATTGGAACAAACGCTCTCAGCAAGACGAGCCGAGATCGAGCGCGAAATGGCCGGCCGTCAAGCGCAGATCGATGCGCGACAGCGCGTCCTGGCCGAGCGCGAGACCGAAATCGAACGGCGAATCAGCGCGCGGCTCGCCGAATCCCAGCGCGAAATCACCGCCCTCCAGGCGCAGGTTGAGGCCAAACAGGCCGAGCTGATGCGGCGCGAAGCGCAGTTCGATGCATCGGCACAGGTCCGATTGACCGAAATCGAGCGCGACGCGGCGGGTCGGCAGGCGAGTATCGAAGCCAAGGAGCGGGCGCTCCAACAGCGACAGAGTCAGCTTGAGCAGGCCGCTCAAGTTCGGCTCGCGGAAATCGAACGAGACGCGGTCAAGCGTCAAACCGAATTCGAGGCCAAGCAGCGGGCGTGGCAGCAACGGCATGCCGAGATGGAACAAGGCGCCACCGTCCGGCTGGATTTGATCGAACGGGGCGCAACGAATCTCAGCACCCAGATTGAGTCCCGCGAACACGAGATCACGCAGCGCGAGACGGCCCTGAAGGCCCGGCATACGGAGCTGGAGCAATCCTACAAGCAGAAGTTCGAGCAGCTCGACCGCGAAGCCACCGCGCGGCGGGCGGATTATGAATCGAAAAAGCGGATGTTGGCGGAGCGTGAGACCGCGCTCCGCGGCGCGGAGCAAACGAAACTAGCGCAGATTGAACGCGATACCGCCGCGCGAACGGCGGAACTCGATCGGCGCGAACGAGAGTTGAACGATCGCAAGGCCCAGGTCGAAGCGAAGGTCAAGAGCCGAGTCGACGAGGCCCTGAAGGAAACGGCGGCGACTCAAAAGCAGTTGAAGGAACGCGTGGCCGCCTTGTCCGAGCACGAAGTGGAAGTGCAGGCCCGACGTGACGCCGTTGAAAAAGAGTGCGATGCCAAGGAACTCGAACTCCGGGCGCGGGCCAAAGAGCTGGCCGACCTCATTCAGTCCGAGCGCAACCGAATCTCCGAGGAGGCCATGGCGGCGCGCCAAAAACTCGGCGATGCCGTTTCGGAGCGCGAGACGGAACTTAACGCCCTCCGCGAAGAACTGGCGGAGCGTGAACTAGCGATCACCCAGCGCGAAAGCGCGACGGCGCAGTTCAAGGCCTCGATGGAAGAACGCGAGGCGGCGCTCGAAGCCGCCGTGCGGGAGCTGGCTCGCAAGGCAGACGAAGTGACCCGAAGAGCCACCGACGTGGCGGCGCGCGAAGACGAAGGCCGGGCTTGGCAGAAACGCACCGCGGAAACCGAGAAACAGCTCAGCGCGGCGAAGCAGGCAGTGGATGAACAGCAACGAGCCGCCGAACGAGCCCACATCGAAGCCCGTGAAGCAGCCGCGCGACTGGAGAACGAGGCGCAGACACTGGGTCGCCAGAAATCAGAAATGGCCGCGCAGAAGGATTCGATCGATGCGCAGATCGCCGAATTAAAGGGCCGCGGGGCGACGATTGATGAAAAGGCGAAGGAGTTGGACGCGATCCGACGGGAGATCGAGACCCGCGCCGAGCAACTTTCCGAGGAACGGACCCGCTACAAGCAAGTTGAAAAATTCTCGCAGGAGGCGCAAGAGCAAAAGAAGCAGGCCGACGCTCGATCCGCCGAGGTCGTCCAAGGCGAAGCGGCGCTCCGGCGGCGGATCGCGGAGTTCGAGGAGGAGGCGGCCGTCGTACACAAGGCTCGTGGGGAGATGGAGTCCGCGCGGCGTTCGCTCGAGGTGATGGAGTCGGATCTAAAGGGCCGCGAAGCCAAATTAGAGGCCGGTAAGACCGCCCTTGCGGAGGCCGAATCGCGGGTCCGCGATATCGAGGACGCGCAAGACGTCGAGCGCCGGCGATTGGCCAGCGCCCAGACCCAGGCCGCGGCGTCGGAGAAGGAACTCAGCCGCCTACAAAAGGATCTCGAGTCCCAGAAGGCTCGATTAAGCGAAACCCAGGCCGCAATTTCGCGGGAGCGCGATACCCTCACCGAGCAGCAAGCCTCCCTTCATCGCCAACAAACGATCGTCCAGCAAGATTGCGACCGTTTGGCCGAGGAACGATCCGCCTACGAACATTCGCGCACGGACTTGGATCGTGAAAAAGCGCGGCTCGTGCAGGATCACCAGGAATTGGAAGCCCGCCAGTCGCAGATTCAATCTGAGCGAACCGAAATCGACCGTGTCAAAGCGACGTTGCGGGAACGAGAGCGCGCCGCTGCGGAGGAGCGATCCTGCCTGGCGGCCTCGCGGAACGAGACCGAAGACGATCGCAAGGAATTGACCCGACGAATCGCCGAAACCGAAGACCTGCGGCGGCAGCTCATGGAGAAGTACGAGCGGCAGCGCGAGAAGAAGGCCCGCCTGGCGACGGACGCCGCGACCGTCGATGCGAGGCTCAAGACGCTGGCCGGCGAGATGGAAGCGGTCAAACACGACCGGCAGGCCATGGCCCAGGAACGCGAAGCGCTCGACCGCGAGCGGCGTCAGCTCGCCGCCGACCGCGTGGAAGTGGCCCGCCAGCGCGACGAGCTTCGCCATGCCCAACTGGGGGGTTCCGAATCCGGCCCGGACGCGGAAGTCCTGACGGCCCGGGAAGTCGCATTCGAAGAACGAGTCCGCGAGTTGGATGCGGTTCAATCGCGGCTCAATCAACAGGAAGAAGAGATCGCGCGTGCCCGTCGAGAGATCGCCGCCGCGCAACGGCAACACGAAGACTCCGCGCTGGGGATGTCGTCCATCATGGAGCGGACTCAGGCGATGGCCGACCAACTCCGACAGCGCGAGGCGGCGCTGACAGCGCGAGAAAAGGACATTGCGACGCGAGCGTCGGAATTGGATGACGCCCATCGCCGAACGCAACGCGAGACGGAGTCATTGGAAATCCGTCGGCGGCAATTGGAGCGCGAAGCCGAAGCACTGGAACTCGGTCGCAGGGAATTCGAGTCCGTCGTCGAGACGCAGGGCCAAGCCGTCGAAAGGCTGCGCGAAGAGTCGCAGGCGCAGATCTCCGACGAGCGCGCCGGTCGCGATCGTTCGAACCAAGGCGCGGCGGAGAACTCGCAGACTATTAAGGATGAACCGCCTTTCGTCGGCGGAGCGATGACCACGACGCCTGGGCTCGAGACGCCGACGCCTCGTGTTTCCGCCGGCACCGGCGGTAAGACCCCGTGGGTGACGGAATCCGACGACTGGGCGTCCGATGAAGCCATCGACAGTCTCCGCGACTTGCAGTCTGTGAAACCCACCGGCGTGTGGAAGGGACAAGAGGATTATCACCACAGTTCGTCGCGCCGAACGATCGTTGCCTCTGAACCTTCGCCGGTCGGATCGAGACCCTTCGGCCTGATGGCCATTGTCATGATGGGCTTGTTGATCGGCGGCGCTGTTGCGACGGCGTTCGTGTGGTCGCCTTCGCGCGAGGTACTGGTTCGTGGGCGTATGTCGCTGACTGGCATCAACGCGGGCGCGATGACGGCCCAGGAGCATGCCGCAGCCATTCTGCGAGACTCCGCTTTGCTGAAGAGAACGGCGACGGCTTCGGGCGTGGACCTGGCGCAGCTCCAAAGGGAGGGACGCATTGAAATCAAACCCGCGTCGTCGGGGACGGCACTCGACATCATTGCCCGGGTTCCGACTGCCCGGCAAGAGGCTGTGCAACAGGGAGTCAACGCACTCGGCCAAGCCTACGCAGCGTCGATAGGGACGGCCGCGAACACGCATACGCAAATCCAGGAGCGTCTGGCGAGGTTGGAGGCCGACCAAAAATCGAAGGGCCGGGAACTTCAACGTGAGCAAGAGATGCTCGCCGAGTTGGAGTCGAAGTTACAGATCACCGCGTCGTCGGGCAACGAAACCGTCAAGCCGAGGAAGGCCGCGCTTAAGACGCAAATGGCCGCCGCGCTGGAAGCCGTGAATCACGCCAAGAAGGAGCTGGCGGACAATGAATCGACGCCGGCCGGGCAGGAAAAAACCGTCCCGAGCGATGAACAGCTTGCCCAGGCCTATGCCGCGGACGAGGAGTTGACGCAAGCCGTCGAACAGCAAACGGCCAAGGCTGAGGAGTTTCACAGAACGCTGAGCGACGCGATCGAAAAGCCAAAGGAGCCGATGGCCGCTCTCGTTTTGAGCATCGAAGAGATCGAAGCAAAGGTGCGGGAGCAAATCAAGGACCAGACCGATACCGACATTCAACGTGAATTGGAGCAGATTGCGGCGGATCTCGCGACGTATCATGACCAGACCGATCGCTTCGCCGCCGCTTGGGAGGACCTCGTGCCCAAGCTCGAAGGTTGGCAGTCCGGCGCCGACCCGGCGATGTTGCTCGAATACCAAAATCGGGCGGAGACGCTCGTGCGGGATTATTACGGCAGTTCGCGCTTGTCGTTCAGCGCCGCTGCGGACAGGGCCGACACGATCGGCCGAGAAGGCTCGGAAATGACCAAACGGCGAATCATTCAAAACTCGCTCCAGCGGCTGGCCCATCAAAGCCTGGATGCGAGGAACGCCTGGATCGTCGCCGCCCGTGCCGTCGTCCCGCGCTACAACGTCGAATTGAAGGCCAACCGAGACTCCGTCCACGACCTCGCGCCGAGAATCGAGGAACTCAAGGATCGCCAGAAAGCAAAGCTCGCCCGCCAACTCGCCGAAACGAGGGGAGATCAACGAAAGAAGCAGATCGCACAATTACAAGCGGCCGTCGATGAAGCCGCTCGGCATTACCAGGAGCTAAGCGACGAATTCTTGATGTTGGATTCGCAGGCGACGGTGGTGGACGAGAAGGCCGCCGCCCTGGTCCAGCAACTCAAACGACAGACGCAGGAGAAGCGCGATCATCTTGCCGCACTACAAGCTGAGTCAAAAGAGTTGGACGAAGAGATCGTGCGCGTGCAAGACTCCGGTACCGTTAGCCCGCCGGGCGTCGCCAGCTACGCGTCGCTCGACTCCGTTCTGTCGCCTTCGTTCAACATGGAAAAGAAGGATCGCGCCCTGGGCTTCGGCGGTCTTGCGGCGGGGCTCTTTATCCTCCTCGCCTGGGGGCGGACTTTGCAAAAGCGAAACCGCGCACCGGCATTGATTCAACGCTAGGCCATTACACGTCCATGATTCACTGCATCGCGGCGGGTCTTTGTCGTTAGGATCCACGGCGATGTCCCGCGTCCTGATGCTTTCGACGGATCTTCAGCGTGGCGGCCTGCCGCTTCGGCTTGCGAAGCTCGCATTGCGCTTACGGCGGGTGGGGATTGAGCCTCTTGTAGGATGCTTGTCTCCGCCCGGACCGTTGAGCCATGAGCTTGCAGAGCAAGGGCTTACGACGTTTTCCTGTGACGCGGCAGGGCCTTTCGACGCTTCATGTCTCGTACGGCTGGCATGCCACATTAAGCGATTCAATCCCGACTTGATTCACGCCTCGCTCTTTCACGCA
The DNA here is from genome assembly GCA_964393935.1 of uncultured Planctomycetaceae bacterium. GTDB lineage: Bacteria > Planctomycetota > Phycisphaerae > UBA1845 > UTPLA1 > DATEMU01. The sequence goes on along the minus strand of CAYMXF010000018.1, from coordinate 190 downwards.
AATCTCGCGGCAAGGCTCGTCGGTCGGCTGGATCGCGCACGTCCGATTGTGACCTCGACGGTAACGATCGAGATCGAGCGGCCGCTGCATCGAATGTTGGAAGCGCTCACGATCGGACTCTCTGACGCCCACGTGGCGAATTCGGAGGCCGTGGCGGCGCACCTGCGCGACGATCTGGGCATCGACCCAC
>CAYMXF010000017.1:0-23132 GCA_964393935.1 uncultured Planctomycetaceae bacterium | reverse complement strand
TCCGCTGGCGACGTTGGTCGTCATGTTGAGGATGAGGATGGGATTGGCTCCCGTGGCATCGCGGACATTTATTCGAGCGTTACTGACGAGATTCTGCCCCAGAGCTCGCATGCGGAGCTGAATGGCCTGGGCGGTCGTATCGCCGTTCACGCCGCCGATGACCTGTTCGATCTGCATGAGGTGAAACGACGCGAACGTGGGAGATCCCACGACGAGAACCAGAGCCGCTGCGACGCTGACATGACGCATTCGTAGGAACATGGTTGTCCTCTCTCCCGCTCTCTTCAGCGCAGGGACAATCCCCGGGTTCAGAGAGCAAATGTCGCCAGAGCGTTATTATATTGCAGGAGGGTAGTTGAAGCCCGAAGGTCTCAGAGGCCGCGCGTGTAATTCTGAATTAGGCCGCTCATTTCGTTAGATTCAACCGTTCCTGACGTGCCCTTTCGATCAATCGTGGAGCGGGTCCGTGCGGTAGGTCACATGCACCCCCCGTCGTGACAATTCCTTGATGAGATAGTCGAGAATACCCCCTTGTCGCCCGAGGCATTCGGGCGGGTGAACGCCGGGCTCGCGAAACTTTCCGCACGCCAGCATCCGTGCCACGATGGCACAGGGGAAACCAGTGGTCCGAGCCATTGAGGATTGTCCCGTCGCCTTGTCATATTCGTCATAGAGGTCGTAGGTGTGCCGGAGGCGCTGCCCGGCCTGGCGGCCTTCGACGATGACCCTCAAGACGGTGAATTCTTCCTCACCGGGCTCGTAGGTCCACTTGGGAAAGAGCAATCGGCTGGTCACGTCCAACGGGCGGACCGTCACGCCTTTGACCTCGATCGGCTCCTTACTGAACAGGCCCGTCTCGCGGAAGGCCCGCATCAACTCGATGTGACCGGGATAGCGGAGCGTCTTTTCCTTCATGTTGGTCGCGGGGATGGTCTTGATCAGGCTTCGCAATCCATCGGTGTTGAAGGCTTCGAGCGTCCCGACGCGGGGGAAGTCGATCAACTCCGGCTCGCTTAGCGCCGGCCTGACGACGACGCGGCCATTTTCGACGAGCCGTGACGGCCTTGTGTATTCTTCGAGTACGTCCGCCGGCGCGAACGGGGCCTTGTATTGATAGGGCCAGGAGCGGACCTTCGGCAGACCGCCGACGTAGAACGTCACGTCATCGACCTGTTCGAGCCCGACGGCGCAGTGCCCGATGATGATGTTCGCAAGACCGGGGGCGACGCCGCAATCGACGACGGCGGTGACGCCATGCTTCTTGGCAAGACCGTCCAACTCGGTCTGGTCCTCGATCATGAAGGAGATGTCGGCGAAGGGCTTACCGGATTCGATGACCGTGCGGAGGGTCATGAAGCCGAGCGTGCTGGGCATCGCCCCGACGACAATATCCGCATCTCCGATCGCCTTCTTGATCTGATCCGGCCCGCCGAGGTCCTGGCATTGGGTCGTGAGGCGCGGGCAACCTTGCAGACGGTCGAGATTCTTCTGACTGATGTCGCAAGCGGTGACTACGAAGTCGGGATCGGCGGCCAGATCGCGCGCCATCGTCGCGCCGACGAGTCCGCATCCCAGTACGACGGCCTTTTTCGGCATGGGTGTGGCTCCTCACGTATGGGGTGGCACGGTCTGACGAAGTCAGGCCGTGGAATGGAGATTGCTTAGCCGCCACGGCCTCGCTTCGCGAGACCGTGCCACCCAACCGCGAGATTGTAACCGTATCCGCCGTCGAGTTTGAGTCGCGCGCCGGGCTGCGTAAGATGGCGGCCTGTGGGAGTCGATATGTCGCATGAAACCTGGGTCTATCTCGTCGTCGCCGTTCTTACGTCGTTGACGTGCCTCCAGGGGTTTTGGATGTTGGCGGAGGCGGTACGTTTTTATCTTTACGTCCGGCGGACGACCGCCCATGCCTGGGAATTGAAGGACGCCGCCGGTCATTTTCGCTATCAGCCGCGCGTCACGGTGATTCTGCCCTGCTGCGGGGTCGATGAGCGGCTGCATCAGACGGTCGAGCGACTGGGGAAGCAGAATTTCGCGGACTATGAGATCATTTTCACACTCGAATCTGAAGCAGACCCGGCCTACGACGCGATCGCGCGCTGGACGGAAGGTTGGGCGGGCCCGAAATGCCGGCGCGTCGTCGCCGGGTTGACGCAGCACCGTTCGCAGAAGATCCATAATCTGCTCGCGGCCGTCGAGCAGCTCGCGCCGGATCGTGAAGTGCTGGTCTTCCTCGATTCGGACGCGGTTCCGCACTCGGACTGGCTCGGTCATCTCGTCGCGCCGCTGGCCGAGGCGACCGTCGGTGCGGCGACGGGCTTCCGTTGGTATTGCGCGACGGGTGGCGTGGCCAACGGTGTGCGCTGCGTCTGGAACGCCGCGAGCGTGACGCTGATCCGCGACGAGAAGCGAAACTTCTGTTGGGGCGGTGCGACGGCTATCCGCGTCGAACGCTTCAAATCACTCGACATCGCTGGTCGGTGGGAGCGGGCCCTCTCGGATGATTACCAAGTGACTCGCGCCGTCCGCGACGCGGGCTTCATCATTCGCTTCGTACCACAGGCGTTGATCCCGAGCCATGACCGGACGACCCTGCGGGGTTATTGGGAGTTCGCCAGGCGGCAGCTCATCATCACGAGAATCTGCGGCCCGACGATTTGGTGGGCGGGATTTCTGCTTTGCAACAATTTCGTCATCGGCGGGATGGCGGCGGCGGTGCTCTTTTTCGCTTGCGCCTTCGGCTGGTTTGGGACGATGTCGGCCGGCTGGTGGGCCTTCGCCGGCTGGATGTTCATCCTGCTCCTGGCCTTCACGAACGTCGCTCTTCGTCAATTGTCCGTGCGAAAAATTCTGGGCCCGCCGGACGTGACCTGGAAAGACGCCGCCTGGGACTTCGGTGGCGTTCTCTTCGCCGGGATGCTGCACCAGTCGCTCTTTGCGGCGTCGATGTGGACGCGGCGATTTGTTTGGCGGAATACGGAATACGAGATGGTCTCGCCTGACGAGACGCGCGTTCTGGGAAGGGTGGATAAGAATCATTCGTAATCTGCAATCGAGCCCTGGCCTCAGGGTTTCTGAACGGTTTGCTCGGATGGACGGTCAAGGCTCGTCCCGCACTCCGGGCAGCGTGGTGGATTGATTCCACGCAAGTCATATTCGCACTCGGGGCAGATGGATACACCGTGATGAAAAAGCTCTCGGCGAATTTCGCGCCTGCAGAGTCGAGGGATCGTGAAATACAACGACGCGGAATAGAGGACACCAGCAGCGATCATTTCTGTTACGTCACCTTCGTTGGGCGATCTTTGTCCCCAATTGACGAAACTCAACCCAAGCACGATGAGCAGGACTGTGGCAAACTGGAGGGAAGAGAGGACGATCATCATAAGAACAAAGCTTGCTCGCTTGGATGCGCGCACACTTGCTCGGTTGGCGACCTCCAATCTATCCTCTATTCGATCTAATCGCCGGAGCAGAGGACATGAGAGGCAATTTGCCCAATCAAGAACCTTGAAAAACGGTCGAGCGAATCTGTACTCGGGACTAATGATTTTGAATTCCAGAATTCGCCGAAGGCGTGATGTCTTGGCCATCAGAAGTATAATTATAGCACCGCGCCTGTGCCTGCGATGTTGCTCGCATACGTCGAAAGCACTAAAGTAGTGATATGAGTGCGTGTCTTGACCCGAGGAGGAGACGAAGGTTGAGGAACAAATCATGGCGGGTGTGATCAAGAACCCAATAGCCGATCAGGACCCCGAGGTCTGGAGGGCATTTGTCGCCGAGGAGGAGCGGCAGGCGAAGACGCTGGAACTCATCGCCTCGGAGAACCACGTCAGCGCGGCGGTGTTGGCGGCGGCCGGGTCAGTTTTCACGAACAAGTACTCCGAGGGCTATCCCGGCAAGCGCTACTACGGCGGCTGCGAGAACATGGACACCGTGGAGCGGCTGGCGATTGACCGGGCCAAGGCGCTGTTCGGGTGCGAACACGTCAACGTCCAGCCGCACTCGGGCAGCCAGGCGAATCAGGCCGTGCTGCTGGCGGCGATGAACCCTGGGTCGCGCTTTGACGAGGCCGAACAAAAGGAAAAGAACCCCGGCGAGCCGGTGCGAACGCCCGGCGACATGATCCTCTCGCTGCACCTCGATCACGGCGGCCACCTCTCGCACGGCAAGAGCGTCAACATCAGCGGCAAGTGGTTCCGCGTGACGCACTACTTCGTCGATCGCGAGACCGGCCGGATCAAGATGGACGAAGTCCGCAGCCTCGCGCGGGAGTGCAAGCCAAAGCTGATCATCACCGGGGCATCGGCCTACCCGCGGACGTGGGACTGGGCCGGTTTCGCCTCGATCGCCAAGGAAGTCGGCGCGCTGCTCATGGCTGACATCGCCCACATCGCCGGGCTCGTCGCGACGAACTTGCATCCCAGCCCGGTGCCCTACGCGGAGTTCGTGACGACAACGACGCACAAGACGCTGCGCGGCCCGCGTGCCGGCATGACGATGTGCAAGGAAGCGTGGGCGAAGAAAATTGATTCGGCCGTCTTCCCCGGTCTGCAAGGCGGGCCGCTCATGCACGTCATCGCCGCCAAGGCCGTCGCGTTCGGCGAGGCGCTCAAGCCGGAGTTCAAGGTTTACCAACAGCTCGTCCTCGACAACGCGCAGGCCCTGGCAGAGTCGCTCCTGTCGCGCGGGCAGTCGCTCGTCTCCGGCGGGACGGACAATCACCTGATGCTTCTCGATCTGCGGAAGGGCTATCCCAACGTATCCGGGGCGATGGCCGAGGATTGGCTCGGTCAGGCCGGCATCGTCGTCAACAAGAACATGATCCCCTTCGACGAGCGCAAGCCGATGGAGACGAGCGGCCTGCGGCTCGGCACGCCGGCGCTGTCGACCCGCAAGATGGAGCCCGACGAGATGCGGCGGATTGCCGGGCTGATCGATCGGGTGCTGTCCTCCGGCGGGGCCAAGCCGGCGATCGACTCCGTCCGCGGCGAGGTGCTCGACCTTTGCGAACAGTTCCCGCTGCCGAGACATTGAATAGCGAATTACGAATAACGAATAGCAAAAAAAAAGAAGAAAAGAGGCGGCGCGTTTCTCTCCATGTATTTCGCTATTCGCTATTCGCTATTCGCCATTCTCGTGATTTCGGGTTGTTCCGGCACGGCGAAGATCAATTTCATCTCGTTGAACACGAACGCGATCGACCCGCCGAAAGTCGAGCCGTTTCGGTTCGAGGCCCAGCAATGTTACTGGTGGCTCGACGAGGCCGGCGAGTTCAACATCGCCATGCAGTGCCGCAAGGGCAATCTGCTATTGGGGCCCTTGGGTGACGTGGAGATCGATGTGACGTTCGCCCTCGAAGGACCGCCCGCGGGGAGCGGTCGGGATTATTCGTTGAGGCAGCGCGAAACCCGCGCTGTCCTGCTTTCGCCGAGCGGCAATCAACGCTTCGTCGTTCATACCGGAATTTGCGACGTCCTAACCGGTAAGGACGGAACCTATCGGGGCAGCTATCGTTTCTGGGTCTCGCCGCTGACCGAGTTGAATGTGCTGTCCTTCTTGCCGCAACGGCCGGGACCGCTTCTTTGTTTCGGGACCTTCCATGCCGTACGCGATGAGAGGCAAGGCCGTCAGATCCGCGATCGATCCGAATCCGGGGGATGGACCCGTCCTTCGCGCAAGCCGCCGACGGCGACCAGCCAACCCTCGTCCGCACCCTCCCCCGTTCGATAAGAAGTCGGGGCGGTTCTCGGACCGGGAATCGATTTTCGTTCTCAAATCCTCCATCCGCGCGCCCGCCGTATCGTATGGTTTAACGAGATGGGATCCATGCAACCTTCCGCGCCTTGCGCGCCGAAGCCGGGGATGATTATCGCTTGCGGAACCGCAAAAAAGTGAAATTGAGTGTCGGCCCAAATCCTATGGACACTGCGGACCGGCCCGTGACGAATCCCCGGGCTACTTCCATTGACCGTCTCTTGCACCGATCGCTGATCCTGGTCGTTGTATCGATCGTCGTCGTTGCATCGGGTCTTCACGAATTCGACGCTCGGCATCAGGCACATCAATCCCAAGATGCCGCCGTGAAACTCCTGGCACACACGATGGCTTCGCAGTGGCGAACCGACGACGCGCTCTCGGCCGACGACCTCCGGCGAGCCTGCCAAAAGTTGACCGCGCAACCCGCGATTCTCGCGGCCGCCGTCTTCAACCCTCAAGGCAATCGCCTCGCGCAATCCGCCCGACACGGCGATCTCTTGCCTCTTCTCTGTGTCGATCGCGAATCCACTCCGGCGACCGGCGACCCCACGACTCTGTCGCCGCCGACGTGTCTCGCTTCTGAGTTTCCATGGATCCAGCGTATCGAGGTCGATCTCGGTCCACAGTTCAATCAGGATCGTCCGGTACGGCTCGCGCTCCTCGTCGGCGCCGTCGATCCGGTCGGCATCGGTCCTGCCCGTTGGGGATTTAACGGCGTCGTTCTCACGACCGCTGTCGGCGGGCTCTTCCTGGCGAGTCGGGTTTGGCGCCGCCGGATCGTCGATCCCGTTTCAAAATTGATGGCGTCTTCGGCGACTCGCCGGCTCGACGTCGAGTGGGAAGATTCTTCCGACGAACTCGACGATCTCGGCGTCCTCGTCCGCTCGTTCAATGAACTGAAGGAAGAGGCCTTTCATTGGCGCGGCCAAGCCGAACGGGTCGAGCGGCGCATGGCGCTCCAAATTACGTCGCAAACGCGTGATATTTCACGAAACCTTCGCCGGTTCCAGCGAGAAGCCTGGCTTGACCCGCTCACCCGCGTCAAGAACCGCCGCCTACTCGACGAGCAGTTCCCGACGATTTTCGTCGCCCATCGCGACGCCGATCTCGACCTGTCGGTGGTGATGCTGGACTTGGACCACTTCAAGCGTCTCAACGATGAACGCGGCCATCAGGCGGGCGACGAGATTCTCGTCTTCGTCGGCGAGCTGCTTCGGCAATGTTTGCGTTCCGACGATATCGCTGTCCGCTACGGTGGCGATGAATTCGTGCTCATCCTCCCCGGAGTTTCCGCGGAGGACGCGGCGGCCCTCACCAAACGCCTGACGGCACTGTTCACCCAACGGGTCAAAGTGATGTTCGACGGCCAGACGACTCCCGGCATGACCGCCGGCATCGCCAGCCTCTTGAACAACCGTTCGCAGACTCCCCATGGCCTGCTCGCCGCCGCCGACCAAGCCCTCTACCAAGCGAAGAAATCCGGCCGGGGCCGCGTGCAAATCTGCCGGTCCCAAGAGCGGATGACAGCCTGATTCGATCGCTGCGGTCGACATTTGGCCGCCGATCTCTATAATCCTTGCCAAACGGCGGCGACTCCACGCACGCCGACCCTTTGAGTGCCTCTAGCGAATAACGAGCCGGCCAACTTGCGACACCCTATCCCCCTCTTGATTCTTCTGACGCCGTTGACGTTGCTGTCGACCGGCTGCGCAACGGCCGTCAAGCTCCTGGCCAAAACCCAGCAGCAAGGCGAACGCCGTTACGGCCTGACCTATTACCTGGGAGGCGCGGGACCGATCGGCAACGTGGGCTCGCTCGATGTTCCAGGCGGTTTTCTGGACGCCGAGTACAAAGGCGCCGTGGAGGTTTTCACCTGGCAGAGTCTCACTCATGCCGGCGATCAGATGAACCTATCGCGCAACCGGTCGAAGGCCGCCGAGTTGGCGGCGGAGATCAAGCGCTATCGACGTCAGTATCCCAGCCAGGAGATTAACATCATCGCCTTGTCGGCCGGCACCGGCATCGCGGCCTTCGCACTGGAGTACCTTCCCGAAGGCGTTCAGATCGACCATGCCGTCTTCCTGGGATGCAGTTTGTCGAGCAAGTACGACCTGACCAGGGCCCTGCGGCGGATTCGCGGCGGTCTTTACGTCGTCTATTCCGAGTTTGATCCCATCTTGAGAAACGTCGTCTGGTACACGGGAACCGTGGATCGCAGTTCGGCGGAAGAGGGCGTCGCCGGATTGGAAGGCTTTCATCCGCCGGATCGCAAGGGTCCCGACACCGAGCGGCAATACGCCAAGCTACGAAACGTGCCGTATCGGTATGAATTCTACGATTACGGCTACGAAGGCGGGCACACGGATAGCACGCGCCGCGATTTCATCCGCGAATTCGTCGCCCCGGTGATTTTGGGCGACGACCAGAAGCTGCTCGGCGAGGCGATGGAGGAGTCGATGGCGCTTCATCACCCGGAGCGGCGGCGAAGCCCTTCGCCGACGACCCGGAAGGCCCGAGCCCAAGATGCCAAGAGCCATCGGCCGTTCGCCACCAGCCGGCCGAGTAGGTCCGAGGAATAACGGTGATGTCGAAGCCGCCGCGAATGAAGGCAAGGGATCGTCGCAGCCAACTCCTGGAGGCGTCCATCGCTTGTTTCGCCGAGCACGGTTATCAAGGCACGACCACGGCGCGTCTCGCGCGGGCCGCGCAGATCTCGGAGCCGGTCCTCTATCGCCATTTCGCCAGCAAGCAGGAGCTTTTCGTCGCCTTGCTCGAACAAGTCGGCCGGGAAGTGCTCCGCGAATGGCGCAAGGCGATCGCGCCGTTGAAATCGCCGCAGGATCAGTTGAGGGTCCTGCTTCGCCTGAACCCGGCGACGACGGACCCGCGTACGCGCCAGCTTTACCGCGTCATCTTTTCGGCCCAGGCGGAGTTTAACGAGCCGAAGATTCAGGCCGCCTTGCGCGAGCATTACCAGCGTTACGCGCAGTTTCTCACGAACGTCATCCGCCGCGCCCAGAGGGCCCGGCAAGTTCGCCAGGACGTCTCGGCAAGCGGCCTGGCGTGGCAACTCATCCACGCGGCCATCGGTTTTGCGCTCATCAAGCCGCTTGAAATCCCCGGCCATGCCACGCCCGCGACCGTCGAACAAGCCATCGGCCTGCTCATCGAGCAGCTCGCGGGGGATCGAAGCTCCACGTAGCCATTCTGAGATGAACGAGGGTACGGGTCCGGTGTCGGGAGACGGGTTCGATCATTCTTCGTTGGGAGGTTCGGGCTTTTTCTCATCCTCATTATTCGACGAGGTTCCCTTTGAGTTTAACGGTGGGCGTGGCGGGTCTCGCTTGATTTCGTCGGTGGTGTCCTGAAGCCCCTTCTTGAATTCGATGATCCCTTTGCCGAGGGATTTCCCGACCTCCGGCAGTCGCCGGCCAAAGATCAGCAGCGCGATGAACGCGATGATCAGCAGTTCCGGCATACCGAGATTCTGGAAGAAGGCCAGCAGATGTCCGCTGGAAGCCATGGTGTTGCTCCGTAAGGGCCAGTAGTTCCCACGAACTATATCGCCGTTTTCGGTCACCTGCCAGTGGGTGAAGTTCACGTCTAAGGGCTGCACGCCTCGCGAAAAGCGACAGGGCAAGGATTGCCGATAGAAACAGAGTTATCAGCCCCTATTCGCCGTCCCGGACGTTTTATTGCGAGCGCTTGAATGTGTGGAATCGCCGGAATCGTGAGCGTGGATCCGCTTCTTGAAGAGGAGCGAGCGGCGTTGGACGCGATGTTGGCGACCCTCCTCCATCGTGGGCCAGACGGATGCGGACGCCACGATGCCGAGCACGTCGCCTTGGGCCATCGTCGGCTGGCCATCATCGACGTCGCCGGTGGGCGGCAGCCGCTAGCGAATGAAGACGCTTCGATCTGGACGATCGCCAACGGCGAGTTTTACAACTTTCTCGATCTGCGTGATGAACTGGCTGCTCGAGGCCACGTCTTTCGCACGGCGAGCGATACCGAGTGTCTTGTCCACCTGTACGAGGAGGACGGCGACCAGTGCGTTGATCGTCTCGCCGGGATGTTTGCGCTCGCCGTCTGGGACGAGCGGCGCCGCCGGTTGCTCCTCGCCCGTGATCGGCTCGGCGTCAAGCCGCTCTACTATCACTATGACGGCCGCCGCCTGGTCTTCGCTTCGGAGCTGAAAGCCATCCTCGCCGCCGGTGTTAGGCCGACGATCGACCCCACCGCGCTGGCGGACTATCTGACGTATAGCTTCATCCCGTCGTCGAAGACGATCTTCAAGGGAATCCATAAGCTATCGCCGGGTTGCCTGCTTGCCTTTGAGAATACTCGCGTGACGGTTCGGCAATACTGGGATTTGGTCCATCAGGGTTGGAGCGAGGGTCCAATAGGAACCGTCGCCGACGAGCTTTGGGATCGCCTTCATCAAGCGACGCGGCACCGACTGATCTCCGACGTCCCGCTCGCCGCGTTTCTCAGCGGCGGCCTGGATTCCTCCGCCGTTGCCCTTGCGATGACGCGAGCTTCTCGAAGCCCTATCGTGACGCTGACGTGTGGCTTTGACGAGGCAGGCTTTGACGAACGAGCCAAGGCCCGGTCGGTGGCGGCCCTATTGGGGACGGAGCATTACGACGCGGTGGTCCATGCTCAATCCGAAGGCCTGGCGGACACGCTCTGCGAACATTTCGACGAGCCGTTTGCGGATGCCTCCGCGATTCCGACGTATCAGCTTTCGCGATTCGCCAAACGATTTGCCACCGTCCTGCTCTCCGGCGATGGCGGCGACGAAGTCCTGGCGGGCTATCGCCGTTACCGGTTCGATCGATATGAACAGTCGGTCCGGCGGGTCGTGCCGTCGCCCATCCGCCGGGCGGTTTTCGGCGCGGCCGCAAGAATCTATCCCCATCGCGCGTGGCTGCCGCGCCCACTCAGGGCCTCGTCAACGCTGGCGAATCTATCGGTCGATCCCGCGACGGCCCACGCACTGTCGATTTCGACGCTTGGCCCGAACGACGTGCAGCGGTTGCTGTCGCCGAATGTTCGCCGAGAGATGGGCGATTACGACCCGCTCGATCATGCCCGCGAGCTTTATCAACGTTGCGACGCACCGGATCATTTGTCCAAGTGTCAGTACGTCGACATCCGCCTCGGGCTGGCCGACGGCATCCTGACGAAGGTCGATCGTGCGAGCATGGCCCACGCCGTCGAAGTCCGTTCCCCCATGCTTGATCACGAGTTCGTGCAGTTCGCCTGGTCGATCCCGCCGAGAATGCGCATCCGCGGCCGCGCCGGCAAGTGGCCGCTGCGATACGCTTTGTCGCAGCGGCTCGATCGGACCGTCGCCGACCAAACCAAGGCAGGATTCGAGGTCCCGCTCGACGACTGGTTCAAAGGGCCGCTTCGGTCGGAGTTCGAGTCGAAAGTGCTCGCTCGCGGCTCGGCGTGCCGAGATGGGTTCGACGCAACGGCGATCCAACAAATGCTTCAGGCCCATCTCACCGGCCAGCGCCGTCATGGACCGACGCTGTGGAAGCTCCTCATGTTCGAGGCGTGGCACCAACGTTACATGATCGCGGCGAAAGGACCGTCCGAAAGAAAAACCGAGTCCTTCAAGCCGCGCGGTCATTACTCGCAGGTTGGCTCATCCGTCTAACGCCGGGAAACCCATGCACCCGCTTCTCGTCAAACATTTGATTCTGCCCGTCCACGAAAGGCTGCTCGGTCGTGGCACGCTTCGCTACCTCCGGCAGTTGGAAGAATCGCAGTGGTGGTCATATCGGCATCTCCAGGGATTGCAGGAGGCCAAGCTTCGTCTCTTGCTGACCCATGCGCAGGCAAATTGTCCCTTCTATGGTCGCCGACTGGTTGAATCCGGCGTCGATCCCGCTCGAATGCGTCTCGATGATCTGTCCCGCCTGCCGACACTCTCCAAAACGGAGATCGCCGAGCACATCGATGAGATGGTCGATCTCGGCGTCCCCGGCGGACTTTTCCCCTACACGACCGGCGGCTCCACCGGCGCGCCGCTTTCTTTCATGATCGATCGGCGTCGTCAGGCCTCCGACCAGGCGGCCCGTGCCCGTACGCGGCGATGGTTCGGCATCGATCTCGGCGCGCGCGAGCTGTATCTCTGGGGTTCACCCGTGGAACTCACCGCACAGGATCGCTCTCGGCAGCTACGCGACCGGCTGGCCAACCATTGTCTTCTCGACGCCTTCAACATGACACCGCGGACGATGTCCCGCTACCTCGACGTACTCGAACACTTCGACCCCGTACATCTCTTCGGCTACCCCAGCAGTCTCGCGCGGCTCTTTCGCCACGCCATCGAAACCGGCAAACCGATCCGCGCACCGTCGCTCCGAGCGGTCTTTGTAAGCGGCGAGGCCTTTGACCGCGCCGATCGCGCTAGGATCGAAGAGGCAGTATCGGTACCGGTCACCGACGGTTACGGCTCGCGCGATGGCGGTTTCATCGCCCATCAATGCCCGCTGGGCGCCTATCACGTCACAATGGAAAGCCACATCGTGGAGTGTCTCGACGCTGACGGCCGGCCGGTCGCCCCAGGCAATTCCGGCGAAGTCACGATCACACATCTCGATGCCTACGGGCTGCCCTTTATTCGCTATCGCACGGGCGACATGGCCCGCCGCTGTGACGAGCCCTGTCCCTGTGGCCGGGGTCTGGAAACACTAACCGGTATTGAAGGACGAAAGACGGACATGCTACGGACGGCCGACGGGGGTTACGCACACGGATTGTCGGTCATCTATGTCCTGCGCGAGGTCCCGTCGATCAAAGAGTTCAAGATCGTCCAGCGGTCAAGCCTCGATCTCGACGTGACGCTTGTCCTGCGGCGCGAGCTATCCACCGCCGAGCGAGAGAGAATCGTAAATCAGTTGAAACAGCGGATCGGCAAGGAGATTGAGGCCCACCTCAACGTGGTGGATCGAATTGAGCCGGACCGTTCAGGGAAGTACCGACATGTGGTCGGTCCGCCGGTGTAGCCGGCAAAGGCTGATAAGTCGGCCCCTCGATCAATTGAGATGTGAGCAGGTCTTCGACGACGACGGTCGTCATCACATCGTGCAGGTCCCGAATCCATCGCAGGCACACAACGCCCACAAACGAGCCGATCGCCGCCATGACGATCGTCGTCACATCGCTGAACCGGCTCGGCATCCACAAGTGCAGAGATTCCATCACGACACAGACAAGCATCGAGAACAAAACGCATTGGGTAAGATGTACGCCTCGGTGTTCCTCGTCACGCTGACGTATGAGCATTGAAAGACTTACTCCCAGAATCGCGTACCGCAACAGGTCGCCGCTAAGGTCGTAAACGGCCTGATTGACTGAGCATCTCGCATGTGCGGCGAACGGGATCAGGCACACATTAGACATCCGCAAGAGTTCGGTCAGACTCCGCGCCCGAAACTCGAAGGGCACGATCTCATAAAGTACAACGACCGCCGTGCCAGCGAGGGCCAGCCTGCGCTGCCAGGCTGGCGGCGGTGGCCCGACGCGAATGACCTCACCATCAGCCCCAGCGCCGATCGCATGACTTACCCACGCCCGTCCCGCCCAGCAACCGATCAGCCATCCGACCCCGCCGCAGATCAAATGGGCTGTGTCCAACCCATACGAGATCAGAAAGATCCGCGCGCCGGTAACGAATACGGCCAGTCCGAGGCTGACGACTGCGGCCAGCAAATAGAGGTGAAGTTTGCCCGTATCCCGTCGCCACTGACCGACAAAGAAAAGCGCTGCGACCGCGGCGTACAGCGCCGTATCGACGAGCCGATCAAGGCCATATTCCCATCGCAGTCGGGAAAGCATCGTTATCGACGCGGCGTCGCTCCAATGGCATTCCGATTTCGCCGTCGCTTCCAGCGCCTGCCACCCTGCCCACGGCCTCAGGTCAGCATGGCGTAGCGCCGCGGCGGCCGTGTGATGAGGGTCTACGACGGGGTCATAGGGCCGGAGTTGCACCGCGAGGACAAAGACCACGAAGGCGCTGCAGACGACCCACCACCATCGGCGGGCCGCCACATTACGAGCCCGCTCCGCCATTCGTCGTAGGGAATCCTCGGCGAACCAGAGGAGGCCGATCCCGCCGATCGCGCCCGCTAGATCGGAACTGACGTCGACCCACGAGGGGACTCGCGAGGGGAACCATCGTTGTCCGCACTCGATGGCGAGGCTGAACATCACCGCTCCGATCGAAGCCCAGAGCGCCGAGGCCGCCCGCGACCATCTCCGTTGTCGCAGGAGATGGAACGAAATCGCCCCGACCGGAAGATAGAAGGCGAAGTTGGAGATCACGTCCGGCAAACTTATCTTCGCGATGCCCGGGCCGAGAATCCATCGCTCGCCGGTCACAGGTCGCGCCGTCAGAGTCAGGTCGAATGGAACGAACGAGAGATAAACCAGAAACGCCGCATACGACGCGAGGATCGTTGCTTCCAAACCTTGAAACGCGGGGTTAACGGATCGGTTTTCAGTCGATGGCACGTCGGCCATGGCCGTGTTCGTCAAGGGCGTGCTTTGTTGTGCAGACGTCATCTGCGACCGCGGTGAAGCTTGGGCTCTAGTTCGATGATAAACCGTTCGTTTCGCGGCGCGAGCGATTCATCCGATTGCCAGGGGCTGGGCTGCGTCGTCGCCGCTGGCTCGTCTCGCCGCGACAGATCCCACACGGCGCTGCGGACCAACTCTCGAAGGTCCGCCTCGGCGTCGTATTCCGCCGGTGACAAGACGCCCTCTGGATAGTCTTCTTCGCCTTTCTCCTCGAGGCGATCCTCGTCCATGACAAGGGGCGCTCGAAAGGCGGCGAGCGCTTTGGTTTGCTGAGCGTCCCAGAGGACGCCGATGAGGTCCGCGTCGTCGTGGTCTCGCTCCAAACGTCCGTAGATCAGGCAGAGATGACAATCAATGCGAATTGATTCCTTCAAGATATCTCCCCAGGTCGTGCCGCGTGGATCGAGCCCGAGTCCGTGAAGGGTCGCGACTTCGCGCACGGTGGGCAAAGAGTCGAACAAGCCGTTCCAATAGACGGCCTGGTCAAGCGGTGTCTCCACGATGCGCACGTTCCGCCGCCCGTCCCGCTCGACGGCCTTCGAGACGACCTTGGCCACCGCTATGCCGGCTGGGAATCGACCCTTCGAAGGCGATGAATCAAGATGACGGCTGCCCGATGTGGAAAGCTGTTCAAAGGTCGTCCCCAGATCTTCCGGTGTCACAGAGGCTCGATCGAGATCGACCGACACATTCTCATGGGGCTTCGATGCACAGCCGACGCCGAACGCCAAGGCGGCCATCGCCCCCGAAGCGATCGTCCTGGCAGCAGTAGCTTTCATAGAAAGGTAGTAATGAAAGCGAGTCTGAGTTCGGAGATTCATGGCGCGGTACAATCGTCGGAATCGCATCAAAAGCGATGGCATCGGGCACTCGCCCGACATGTCTGGTTGCTTATCGGAGGTCGACCGCCCCGGCTTGCGTCCGATTCGATGCGCCGCTTTTGCCATTCATCAGCAATATCATCGTTCCACCATGCTCCGAAAGTGGGTCGATGTGTCCGATAATTCTAAGAGGAGAGGGGCTTTTTCCTTGCTCAGATCGGGTGATTGCCCGTCCGATACCAATATCCGTGAGGTAACGCCGAAAGAAAGGGCGAAGACTGCTTTGTCGACCCATACTGTCCTTAGTCTCGACCTGGTGAACACGCCAAGATTGTCCCGAGCCGCGGCGCCTGTCGAATCTCCTAAGTCTCGGGCTCATTCCAGTGCGTCGGCGCTCGTCGGCGGTTGTTTGCTGAATCTGCCCCGGGTCGCCTGGATGGCGATCGACATCGCTATCGTCTGCGGCGGTACACTTTTGGGCGATCGCCTTTTTGTGCGGTGGACCACCAGCGGTACGCTTCTCGCCGATTACAGCCTCTCCTTGGCCAACATCGTTCTTGCCACCGCCGTCGTCCTCGCCGGCAGCGTCTTCGGGCTCTATGAACCCACCACGCTCTGGTCCCGATCGCGAGTCGTCGTTCGATGTTTGTTGACCGTTACGCTCGCTATGCTGACCACCTGGCTGGTCATGCACCTGTTCATGTATTCGAGCATGAGCCGCCGCGCCGCGGTCTGCGGGACCGTCCTTTTCTGGATCGGGGCTTCGGCATTCCGTCTCGTTTGTCACTATGCGCTCCAAGGTGTCCGAAGAGGTCTGCTCGTCATCGGACAGGGACCGCTCACGGGCTCGATCATTCGATCGATTCGCAGGCAATCGTTTCCCGGTTATCGATTGGTCGGTGTCGTCGTCCCGGAAAAAGGCGGCGCGGCCGAATACGGCGCAGGCGACATCCCCGTCGTGGGCTCGCTGTCGCAGATCGATGCCCTCATTCGCGAGCACGACGTCGCCGAAGTGGTCGTCGCGGAGGCCGCCGCCCGGAACCCCCAATACCAGAAGGCCGCCCTCTCATGTCTTCGGCTCGGTTGCCGCGTGACGGACGAGACCACTTTTTACGAGTCCGCCTTCGGAGAAGTTCCCGTTTCGCACATTTCTCCGAGTTGGTTCTTCTCGGCCGACCTAAAGGGCCATCGACTGGAGCATGCCGTCCTCAAACGCGTCTTTGATTTTGTCGTCGCCGCGTTCGCCCTGGTCCTTTCGGTGCCGCTCTTCATTTTGACTGCATTCCTGCTCCGGCTCGAAGGCCGAGGCCCGGTCTTTTATTCCCAGGCCCGCGTGGGGCGAGGCGGTCGCGCCTTTACCCTTTACAAGTTCCGCACCATGGCGATGAGCGCCGAAGACGGCGGCTCGGCCTGGGCAACGCTCGACGATCCGCGCGTGACGCCGATCGGACGGTGGCTTCGACGGTCGCGTCTCGACGAACTACCTCAGTTATGGAACATCCTTCGCGGCGATATGTCCGTCGTCGGCCCGAGACCCGAACGTCCCGAGTTTGTCGGCCCGCTCTCCGCTTTAATTCCGTTCTATGACGAGCGGCATCTGATCAAACCCGGCCTGACCGGTTGGGCACAGATTAATTATCGCTACGGCGCTACCGTCGCCGACGCCCGCCAGAAGCTCCAGCTCGATCTCTACTATGTCAAGCACACCTCGTTGGAACTGGACCTGATTATCTTGCTTCGAACGATCGGCACCTTCTTCCTCGGGGCGAGATAACCCCTTCGTACTTACGGCTTCGTGGCGAGGGTGGCCTCGCCGCGTTGCCACCGTTTCCACCGCGCCTCGTAACTCGGCAGTTCCCGTATCGTGATGATCTCCGGCGCGAGGTCGGTCACAGGTGCGAAACCGCCGCTTCGATCCTCGACCAGTCGCACCGCCGCGAACAAACCCTCCTCAAGGGCCTTCTGATAGTCGTACGCGACCATCGCCTGAACGCGCCCATCCCGCACGTGATCGAAATAGCGCGGGCTCCCGTTGCACAAGACAATCGTCCCCCCCAGCGGCAAGAGCGGTTCGTCGCGCCGCAGCGCTCGCAGCGGCCAATCGTCCAAAAAGACCCAACTGCCGACTCGCGGGTACATCCGCGACTCCGCTTTGACCAGCCGGACGGCGTCGATGGGGTTGCCTCGACAGTTCACTTCTCGGAGGACTTCAAGTCCTCCGGTCTGAGACATTCCCTGCTTGAATCCGTAGTAACGTTTGGAGTAGTCCTCATCTTCCGTGCCCGCGTGAAGGAGCATCAACGTCTTGTTTCGCTGTTCCAATATCTTCGTGGCTGCTTGAACGGTGGACTTGCCCAGTTCGAATTCCGACGGCCCGCAGTAGGCCTGTCGCTGTGAAGGCTGGATGTCTCGCCCGATCGTCACCACCGACAAGCCTCGCTGCGCCAGCAGATTCACCTCAGCGCCGATCGTTGATGGATCGGTCGGATGAACGCATACGGCGTCGAATCGTTCGTTGGGGAGCGCTTTGAGTAATTCTTGCTGGTCGTGCGGTGACGAGGTCAGCGGCGCGCGGGTCTCGACCACCGTGAGGGCGTATTTTCTTGCGAACTGCTCGGCCGTGGCTTGGATCACCGGCCAGGTCGGTTCGTCCTGTCCTTCCCCGATGACGACGATGCGGACGATCTTATCGCGCGTGGGGCGCTGCCCCGTGGACGGCTTACAGCCAAACCCGACCAAAGCCGTCGATGAAGCGACTACTAGGAGCTTGAAGATTTGCCGTCCGGCGATAGGCACTTACGATCCAAAAAGTGGAAAGCGCATGGCCAGCACCCCTAGAACCATCCCGAAGGCCCCGCCCCCGCAATCCGCGACCCAGTCGTAGAATTCACAGTCCCGTCCGAAATAGGGCTGCGTCGTTTCGTCGATAGCCCCGTATGCGACCAGTCCCAAGTACCAGAGGAATAGAAACTTAGGCGTCATCCGTCGAGGCTCCGTTCCCAGCTGCCAAAGGGTCAAGACTCCAATGAGGGTGAACCCAAGGAAATGTAATAGCTTGTCGTTGATTAGAGGATGGGCGATCTTTGCCGGAGGCGGCGTATGTGTCGTGATCAGCGCGGCCAGAATACAACCGCCCCAGATCAGGGTACGGATGCCTTGCCGGGTCGGTTTCAGGGCATTCTCCAAACTCGCACCATGCAAGCACGTTCGGCTCGCAGAGCTCACTCACGATGCGGTAGCGGTGACGTTGGCCTCCGCGGGGTCAAGAGTCGCCCTCTGCTCGTCCTTCGTCTTCGTCGCGTCCCGGCGGTCTTTTGCCGGCGCTCTGGCCGCACGAGGCATGACCGCGGGGTTTACCGTTTCAGACGCCTTTGCGGGCTCGCGACCTTCAAGTAATGCGAGTAGCTCATCGGCCAAGGCCAAATAATCCAAGGCGCCGTTGCTGCGCGGCGCATAGTCGAAGATCGATTGCCCATAACTGGGGCACTCCGCCAGCTTCACGTTGCGGCGAATCCGCGTTTGAAGAATGGTAGCATTCCGCCAGGGGACCGCCGAGCCTCGCGACGATTCGAGATAGGCGTTGAGATCGTCGACGACCTCGCCGGCAAGCCGCGTTCCGCTCTCGTACATGCACATCACCATCCCGGCGACGCACAGGCGTGGGTTAATCCGCTGGGCAACCAGCGAGATCGTATCGAGCAGCTTGCCGACCCCCTGCAGGGCCAGGAAGTGCGGTTGAAGCGGAACGAGGACGTGAGACGCCGCGCTCAGCGCGTTCAGCGTCAAGATGCCCAGTGATGGGGGGCAGTCGATCATGACTAGGTCGTAGACGTCTTCCAGGCCGGCCAATGCATCCCGCAAGATCGCTTCGCGACCGACGACGGAGACGAGTTCCACCTCGGCCGCCGCCAAGTCGATCTGTGCCGGGACCACGCTGACGGTCGGACCGTGGACGTGGATCGCCGATGAGAGCGGCAGGTTTCCGGTGAGAACCTCATAGATGCCGGTGCCCTTAGCCTGGCCGTCCAGCCCCAAGTGAGTCGTGAGGTGGCCCTGGGGGTCCATGTCGAGCAGGAGCATGCGCTGGCCGCGTTGCGCAAGGGCCACGCCGAGGTTGACGCTCGTCGCGGTCTTGCCGACGCCCCCTTTTTGATTGATGACGGCGATGCAATCCATTGCCGCGACTTGCCTCCTGCACCAGCGCCTGCCAAAGCGCCTATTGATGAGGAATCACAGTATAAAGCGCTGGCAAGGGTATTACCAGAGTATGAACAAGGCCTAAAATTGCTTGCCGTTAGACGATTCGCACCGCGTGCCCGCGGACTCACGCACAACCCTGGCTTGCCGTTTGGCGGATTCCCCGGCCCGTCGCCCAGCGCATAAAAAATGGAAGGTGCTGCCGTGGCATGAGCACCTTCCATGTTTTGTGAGGTCTTCACGGTGTGAAGACCCTTGGGCTGGGCCGCACGCTCGAGCGATTGCTTTCAAAGCTCGCGGCCTCCGCCCAGTGTTCGGACGGCTGAGTTACCTCTTTCGACGTTTCTTGCCGCCCTTTTTCTTGGTGGCGCCTTTCTTTCTTCGCTTAGCCATTGGCGTCACCTCCTTTCTATTGAAAAAGTCTAAAGTGGCGTCAAACTTTGTCAACAAAAAAACTTTGGTTGACGCCTAAATGTTTTTTCGGCGCGTCGGACCCCAAAACATGACCCAATCCGCTTCCGAGACCCCCTTGAACCCCCGGCGCGCTTACATCTTCGACCTCGACGGCACGCTGATCGACTCGTTGGAGGACATCACCGCAGCGCTGAACGCCGCGCGCAACGACCTTGGGATGGTCCCCGTTGGCGCGAATCAAGTACGATCCTGGGTCGGCGACGGGCTTCCGACGTTATGTCGTCACTCCGCGCCTGACATTGACGCGGCAGCGCAATCACGCCTCGTCGAACTCGCCGCGCTCCACTACGCCACAGCGCCCCGTCGTCCACACCACGCCGTATCCCAACATCTTGCAGTTGCTAAAGTTATTGCAATCGCGCAGCGCGCCGCTCGCCGTGCTTTCCAACAAACCGCACGCGCTCACCGTCGAGATTGTTACGCGATTAGACATGGCGTTTTACTTCGCCGTCGTGCGGGGATCACAGCGCGAAGATGACCGCAAACCCGACCCTCGCACCGCGCTTCGGATCGCCGAAATCTTCGGCACGCCGCCCGAGGACGTGTATCTGATCGGCGACAGCCTGGTGGACATCCAAACCGCCCGTAACGCAGGCATGAAATCGGTCGCCGTGACGTGGGGATTCCAAAATCGGGACGATTTAGAGGCCGCGCACCCCGATTTTTTTGTCGATGACCCCCTAAAAATATTTTTTTGATAGGAAGACTTTTTTTGGGCAGGAGTGGTCTCGTGCAGGTTTATCCCGCCCATCGAACGCGTCGCCCATCGAACACTGGCCCTTCCGTGCAGCAAAGCGCGTAGCGCCAACCCTCGGGCCGCGCGGGATCGTTGACCGGCACGGCACACGACTGACAGGTGCCCATCCCGCAGCCCATGACGCGCTCCATCGCCAATTCGCACGTCACGTGGTGCCGCGCGCAAAGCTCGGCGACCGCGCGAAGCATCGGCTCCGGTCCGCACGCGAAGACTCGCAGCAAAGTGCGATCGTTTTGCGATTCAAGAAACAGTTTCATGGCGTCGATGACGCGCCCTCGAAGTCCGCAGGAACCGTCGTCCGTCGTCACCGCGGTAGGGATTCCGATCCGTGAAAATTCCTCGACGCACGGGGTCATCGCGCCGGTCGTCGAGGGCGGTTGAACGACGTTGACCGGCAGCAAAGCTCGACGCTGTGCGCCGACGATGGATGCACACGAAATGCCTGTATTTGCTAGCGTTTCCGCGAACCAACGGATCGGCGGCAGGCCGATTCCCCCGGCGACAAGAAGCACGGTTTCACTGCGCCGCGGCGTCGTGAATCCGCGTCCGAGCGGACCGAGGATGCTGACGCCATCGCCTGGCGATCGACCGTCCAGCCAGGCCGTTCCGGAGCCGATGACGCGCCCCATTAGATCGATCTCTACGCGCTCTGCAGCGCGACGCAAGCCGCCGATGCTGAACGGTCGGCGGAGCATCGCGGCGCCGGTTTCATGTGAACCCGGTTCGTCCGGTAGATGACAGAGGACCTCCAAGAATTGACCGGGGACGGCGGGCGGGAACTCATCCACCGCGAGTGTCAACTCGAAGTGTTCTTCGCACAGCGACCGCCGACGTACCACGCGCGTGAGAAAGATTCCGCTGCGCTGGGGGGCATCATTCATGCAGGTTAGCGTCGCTGGCTTGGCGGGCTCGCACAAGCCCCGACGCGGCAGAAACGAGAGGGCGAAAAAAAACCTCCGGATCAAAACGATGTTTCAATCCGGAGGAGCGCCACGGCTATTTCAGCCGTAATCTGTAGCGATGAGAGACAAACATCTCATCGCATATTTTTTGAATCCAGTGCGGAGGAATCTAGCAGCGACGAAACAGGCTGTCAATGCATGTAATAAAAGTTGTAAGTTATTGTAAATCGGCATGTTACAAGCTGCTCGTTATGCCCAGATAATCGTTAATTTCGCACCCAAAATGGGTCTGGGTAGACGGTTACAGGAGTACACCCTTCTTTACCTAGCGAACTCGTGGTTTCCGGATGAAATAGGCGATTTAATAGATTGTAAGATATTTGAATATAACATCTTATGGCCGTTAAGACGCGGCAATACTGATTGGGTTTGATCGGATCATGTAGCAACGCCTCATTTTGGACCATATCGCGCCGTGCCGCTATCTTTTCACAATTCGATATGAACCAGACAGCAGAACGCCTGAACCCACAACATGTTTGACGCCCTGACCGATCGATTCAACGACGTCTTCCGCCGCCTTCGCGGTCGTGGACGCATCACCGAAGAGAACGTCCGCGAGGTCATGCGCGACGTCCGCACGGCCCTGCTCGAAGCCGACGTCCACCTCGACGTCGTCAAAAGATTCTGCGAAGACGTGACGCAACAAGCCATCGGCGCGGAAGTCATCAAGACCCTGCACCCCGATCAGGTCATGGTCAAGATCGTCCACGATGAGTTGATCGGCCTGATGGGGCCGGTCGATTCGCGCATCCCCTGGGTCGCCAACCCCCCGACGATCATCCTCATGGCCGGCCTGCAAGGCTCCGGCAAGACGACGACCTGCGCCAAGCTCGCCAAGTACTGCATCGACCGCGACAAGAAGCCGCTGCTCGTCGCCGCCGACCTCAAACGACCGGCGGCCATCGACCAACTCGAAGTCCTCGGTCAGCAACTCGGGGTACCGGTCCACGCCGAGCGCGACCAACAAAACCCCGTGAAGGTCTGCCGTAACGGCGTCGAGCTTGCGAAGCGGCAACTACGGGATGTTGTCATTCTCGACACCGCCGGACGTCTGGCCATCGACGAGGAATTGATGACCGAGGTCGCCAACATCGCCCAGACCGTCGGCCCGCACCAGATTTATCTCGTCCTCGACGCGATGACCGGCCAGGACGCCGTCAACACCGCCAAGCATTTCAACGAGCGGCTGGAACTCGACGGCGTGATCTTCACCAAGTTCGACTCCGACACCCGCGGCGGCGCCATCCTCTCGGTCAAGAGCGTGACCACTAAGCCGGTCAAGTTCATCGGCGTCGGCGAGAAGCTCGATCGTTTGGAGGAGTTCCACCCCGATCGCATGGCCGGCCGCATCCTCGGCATGGGCGACATCGTCTCGCTCGTCGAACACGCCCAACAGCAGGTGGACGTCGAGGAAGCCGCCCAGCTCGAAGCCAAGATGAAGAAGGGTGATCTGACGCTGGGCGATTTCATCGGCCAGATGGAAAAAGTCATGGGCGGCCGCTCGCTCAAGGACATGCTCAAGATGATCCCCGGCGTCGGCAGCATGATGCGCGACACCGA
>CAYMXF010000016.1:16391-23609 GCA_964393935.1 uncultured Planctomycetaceae bacterium | reverse complement strand
GGTATCGACTATCGGCCGACCACCGGCGAACTGGTGGCCGGCTCGGTGACCACCGGGTCCGCGGCCAATTCAGTCATTAAGACTTACCGAATCGATCCCTCAACGGGCGCGGCCACACTCATCGGCGCGACGGCGGCTGCGCTGGCCGGCGCCGCCGACGTTCCGACCGGCTACGACTTTAATCCCGTCGTTGATCGAATCCGGTATGTCAATACGAACGACGAGAACGCAAGGGTGAACCCCAACAACGGCCTCCTAGCCGGGAACGATACCGATCTAACACCGGCGGCAACGACCGACATTATCGCCGCCGCCTATGATCGCAATGCGCCCGGCAATCCTGTTACTACCCTTTATGAAATTGATCGTGCGAACAGTATGCTCGCGGTCCAAGGAGGAATCGACGGAACGCCTTCTCCCAATGGCGGTGTGGTGACGGATCTGTGTCCTCTCGGATTTACTCTCCTGTTCGGATACGACGGCGGTTTCGACATCTCTTCAAGCGGGACGGCTTATGCCGCGTTGAGCAATAACGCGACGGGATTGACCGGCCTTTATAGGATAGACCCCAGCCTGGGCGGATGTGATGTCACGCTCGTCGGCGCCATCGGAATGGGCGCCACTGAGATTTATTCGCTGACGATCCTGCCTCCTGACACCGACGGCGACGGCGTGCGCGATCCCCTTGACGGCTGCCTAAACGACCCGGCCAAGAGTGCGCCGGGAGTGTGCGGCTGCGGGCAAGCGGATACCGACGGCGATGGCGACGGCGTAGCGGACTGCGTCGACAACTGTCCGTCGGCACTTAGCGCCGATCAGGCGGACGGCGACGGCGACGGCAAGGGCGATGCCTGCGACAATTGCCCGGACGTGTCCAACGCGGATCAAGCGGATTCGGATGGCGACGGCGTCGGCGATGCCTGCGCGCCGGCCCCGCCGCCGTCGGCGCCGTGCGGCACTTGCGCGCAGGGCGTCTTGCCGGGCACGCTGCTGAGCCTATCGCTCATGATGTGGGGCCGTCGTCGGCGACTCCACCGGCGCTGTCGCTGATACTGCATGGAGTCCGAAGCCCGCTTGCGCGTTGGCGCGCTCGTTGGCGCGTCACGGCGGGGGTGCGGCCTTTAGCGATCTCCCATATAATGACGCCGGCTAGCGCGTGGTCCGAGCGGCACTCAAACCAACGCTTTCTCGATCGGACTTGCGCAATGGAGCGGCGATGCCCACGGCGAAAGTAGCGATCCTCAAAACAAAACCGGCCACGGTCCTTTCGGATTATCACCGGCTGATGAACCTCGCCGGTTATCAGTCCATCGTCGACAAGGCCGCCGATACGGCCCTCAAGGTCAACATCAGTTGGCACTTCTTCTTCCCCGGCAGCTCGACCGTCCCCTGGCAGCTCGAAGGCGTCATCCGGGCCATGAAGGCCGACGGCTACAAGCCGGAGTTGATGCACGCCTGCCACAACCGCACGGTCGTCATCGACGCGCACCTCGGCGAGCGGGAGAACAAACAGATCAACGTCGTGCAGGCGCACGGCCTGCGGAATATTCACCTGTACGAAGGCGAGCCGTGGATAAACGTGCGCGAGGCCGTCGGCAGCCTGGCGGACAAGTTCCTCGTGCTCAACAAAGTCTATCCCGACGGTTTTGCTATCCCCAAGCGCTTCATCGGTGAGAACATTATTCACCTTCCGACCGTCAAGACGCACATCTTTACGACGATGACGGGGGCGATGAAGAACGCCTTCGGCGGGCTGCTCAACGAGCACCGGCACTGGACCCACGAGGTGATCCACGAGACGCTCGTTGATCTGCTCATGATCCAGAAAAAGATTCATCGCGGCGTCTTCGCGGTGATGGACGGCACCTTCGCGGGCGACGGCCCAGGACCACGCTGCATGATCCCGCACGTCAAGAACGTCATCCTGGCCAGCGATGACCAGGTGGCGATCGACGCCGTGGCGGCGAAACTGATGGGCCTCGATCCGATGTCGATCAAGTTCATCCGCATCGCCCATGACATGGGGCTGGGTTACGGGGACCCGTCCAAGATCGAGATCGTCGGCGACGTGGACGCCGCCGCGGAAAATTGGCACTTCGACGGGCCGTTCAAGAACATGACGTTCGCCTCCAAGATGCAGCACAAGATTTACTGGGGACGGCTCAAGACCGCGCTGGAATGGTCGCTCAAGACCTGGATGGCCCCGTGGTCATACATCGCCAGCGTGATCTATCACGATAGCTTTTGGTATCCGACGCGGGCAAAGAAACACATGGCGGCCGTGTTGGACAGCGATTGGGGCCGGCTGTTTCAGAACTGGGAAAAACTGACACCAGACGCGCAAGGCTTCCCCACCGTCGGCGATCAGCCCGCGGAGTTGAAGCTTTTGGGGGCCTCCGCCTTTCGACAATCAATCAAGATTCTCGGCACCTGCATCCGCGAGGCCCCGGAGTTCCGCTTCAAGAAGCAATCGCATGGACTGGGATGATGTTGATATATCTCATGCGGCATGGAATCGCGACGCCTCGCGGCGAGCTGGGAATCGATGATGCCTCGCGCGCGCTGACCCCCGAGGGCATCGAAAAAGTCCGCCGGATCGGCCAAGCGCTCCGCCGGCTGAAGGTCGAGATCGACGAAGTCTGGACGAGCCCGCTCCTTAGGGCGCATCAGACGGCCGAGATCGCCGCAAGCGCCTTTGAATTGGCGCACTCGATGCAAATCGTTCGCGACCTCGAACCGGGCGGCGACCTACAGGCGCTGATCGATCAACTAAGAAAATCGTCGGGACTTTTGGGCGTGTTGCTCGTCGGGCATGAGCCGGACATGGGAGAACTGGCAAGCAAGCTCATCTGCGGCCGCCAGGATGCCTCGATTCGATTCAAAAAGGGCGGTGTGGCCTGCATCGAGATGGATGAAAAGGCCGCTGCGGGTAACGGGGAGTTGCAATGGCTCCTGACGCCAAAGCAGATGTGTTTGATCGCCTGATGTTCTTGGCGTCCCCGTAGCCTTTCGCTCGGCTTCAAATCTGCTTGTGAAATCCAGTAACCGCCCCGCTTTCCTATGTGCAAAACCTGTGACTTGTCATTCATGCCCCTATTCCAGGGGGTTTCTTAACACAAGATTCACATGACGCCCCAGACTAACATGAGTATACTGAGCCCCCCGGAAACCAGACCGCATGCAAACGTCGACCAGATTCAAGGAGGGAGTGAGTCATGATTGAGGGCGGGGATCGCACAACGGCGAGCCTCCTAGCCGCGTATGTGCAAAAGCAACTCAAGCGGTTAGAGAAAAACCTGACTGCGGCACGAGAGAGCGGCGACGTGGAGGCGGTCCATGACGTCCGGGTCGCCTCCCGCAGGCTTGCGGAACCCCTGCGGCTCATGGGCCAATGGCTAGGCAATAAGCAGGTGCAGCGCGAGCGGCAGCTCCTCTGCAAGACCAGACGAGCCCTGCGCAAAGTGCGCGATCTGGACGTGCTACAAAGATCATTGGTCGAGAGCCCAGCGGGAGGCACTCTGGAGCCGACCGATCTGGCGCAGGTCGAGGGCGTCTTGACCCAGCGGCGTGAGAAGGCTCTGTCCGTGGCGCGGAGGCGGTGGGCGCGATTCAGTCCGGAAAAGCTTGTCGACCGTGGGAACGAGCTTGCCGACCGGTTTGGAAGCGTCGTACAAGAGGGCCTTCACGAGGCGCTCGCCGAGCAGGTGCAGTGCTTGTTTCAGAAACGAGCGGAGCGGCTGCTGGCGCGGGACCCTCGGCGACCGGAGTCGGTCGATCTGCATCAGACTCGAATCTGCGTCAAGCGGCTGCGCTACGCGACGGAGTTGATGCGCGATACTCACGTTCGTACAGATCAAGAATTGATCGACTGCCTCACGAAGATGCAAGAACGATTAGGCCATTGGAATGACGATCTCGTTGCCGCCCGCATGATCGCCAAGATCGCCTGCAAGACGAGTGCGCTTGTCGAACAGCCTGCCTGGTCGGCACGGCTGTTGGTCTACGCGGCGGATCGGTCGCGATCGGCGGAGGCGGGACGACGATCGATCCTGGAGGAGTGGTCTTCGGTGGACACGGCGCTGCGGCGGTATATCGAAAATCCCGAAACCGGTGCGGCGAACGAAACGACGGCGGTCGAGACGTCGGCATAAGGCTTCGATGCAGAAAGGATGAGGCCGCCTTGATCGAAGCGGATCCAAGCTCGGCATTGCAAACCCATCCGACGGAGACGAACGGCGTATCGCCTTGGGGAGCCGATGCGCCGCCGGCCGGCGGCAATTTGCTCACGGGGCCCGAGGGGGATTTTCTCGAACGGCGTCCGTCAGAGATGGTCCGGAAGCCGCCGCCGGTGAAGTTCGGCGCGATCGACGTCGGCACGAACAGCATCCACCTCGTGATGGTCGAAGTTTCACCGGAGGGCGATTTTCGAATCCTGGGGCGCGACAAGGAAATGGTGCAGCTCGGCCGCGGGGGATTCGTCGAGCACGTCCTGACGGAGCGCGCGATGGAGGACGGCCTGGCCTGCCTGACGCGATTCACGAAGCTCGCGCGCCTCAAGGGCGTAGGACGGCTGCGGGCGGTAGCCACCAGCGCCGTGCGCGAGGCCCGAAACGGCGGCGACTTCGTTCAACTCGTCCGGCGGACGCTTGGATTGGAGCTGCACGTGCTCAGCACGGAGGAGGAGGCGAGACTCATCTACCTCGCGGTGCGACACGCCGTGAACCTCGGAAACGAGGACCATCTCGTGGTCGACGTCGGCGGCGGCAGCGTCGAAGTGATCGTCGGCAACGCAAATCGGCCGGAAGCGCTCTACAGCGCGAAGCTCGGGGCGCTGCGATTGTCGGAACTCTATTTGAAGAAAGACCCGCCGACGCTCGACGAGATCAAGGCCCTGCGGCGACACGTCGAGTCGATTCTCGCGCCGCTGGAAAATCTGATCAGGCGACGGAAATTTGAACGCTGCATCGCCACGTCCGGCACCTTCGAGCATCTGGCCACGATCTGCGCACGGCGTCGCGGGACTGGGGAATCCGACCGCACGGACGTCCTTCACGTGGACCGGGCTGAAATCAAAGCATTATTGTCAGACCTCATCGGGGCGACGCGAGAAGAGTTGCTCAAGGTGCCTGGGATGGAGGCTCGCCGAGCGGGCACGATCCTGCCCGCGGCGACGACGCTGATGGCGCTCGCGCGGATGTTCGACATCTCGCAATTCGAATACTGCGATATGGCCCTTCGCGAAGGGATCATCATCGACCACATCGCCAGCCGTCGGGCGCATTTTCTGGCACGGGCGACGTGGCCCGATCCGCGCACGCGCAGCGTCGTGCAGCTCGCGGAGCGATGCGGTTACAACCGCGCCCACTCGGAACAAGTACAGCGGCTTGCGTTGTCGCTCTTCGGTCAATTGTCGGCGCTGCACCATCTCGATGATCGCTACCGGGAGCTTTTGAGCTATGCCTGCTTGTTGCACGACGTCGGCTACATGATCAGCCATCGGGGGCATCACAAACATTCGTATTACCTGATTCGTAACGGAGGCTTGCAAGGATTCACCGAGCAGGACGTGGAGATCATAGCGAACATCGCGCGATATCACCGCAAGGCCTGGCCGAGAAAGTCGCACTATAGTTACAATCAGCTTGATCGCGAGGGGCGTGAAGCGGTGCGAAAGCTCATCCCGATTATTCGCCTGGCCAATGCGCTCGATCGAACGCATTACAGCGTGGTCGACGCGCTGGATTGCCGTCTGAAAGACGACCGGGTTGAGGTGATCGTGAACAGTTCGAAGGACATGGAGTTGGAGATGTGGACGGCGAGACGGCAATGCCCGTGGTTTGAGCGCGAGTATGGCATCGACGTGGTCGTGAACCTGGCGTCGGAGTCGAGGGAGTTACAACCATGTCCGTGATGCCAGACGGATTGGCGACATCGCACCGCTATCCCGGCAAGCTGTTTATCGTCGAAGGGATCGACGGCTCCGGCAAGAGCACGCAGATCCACTTGCTCGAACGATGGCTGATGAGCATGGGCTACAGCGTCTTCTTCACGGAGTGGAACTCGGCTGAGTTGGTGAAGAAAACGACCAAGCGGGGCAAGAAAAAGAGAATCCTGACGCCGACGACGTTCAGCCTGCTGCACGCGACGGATTTCGCCCATCGCCTGGTCAGCAATATCCTCCCACCGCTGAAGGCCGGGATGGTCGTGCTGGCGGATCGATACGTCTTTACCGCCTTCGCACGCGACCATGTCCGGGGTTGTGATCCCGAGTGGGTGCGCAAGGTTTATCGCTTCGCGCCAAAGCCGGACGTCGCGTTTTATTTTCGCGTGCCGACCGACGCGGCCTTGCGGCGGATCACGATGGCGAGACCGATGCTCAAGGACTTTGAAGCGGGAATGGATTTGAATCTCCATCCGGACCCGTTCGAGAGTTTCAAACTGTTCCAGGGAAGGATCCTGGCGGAGTACGACCGGATGGCGCCGGAGAACGATTTCGTCGTGATCGACGCATTAGGAAGCATCTCCGAACAACAGCGCCAGGTGCGATCCGTCGTCCTCACGCAAATGGAACGATATCATCGAAAGCCGAGGATCGCATGAGCGAGCTGCAGTTCTTTGGGAAGGGTCTGCCGTACGTCGAGAAAGCCGACTACCCCGGCGTGCTCATCACCTTGGAGGGAACCGACGGTGTTGGCCGCACGACCCAGCTCACTCGGTTGCGCGAATGGCTGGAGGTGCAGGGCTACGGCGTGGTGGAGACGGGCTGGACTCGAAGCCCGCTGATCGGGCGGACCATTACCCAGGCCAAACAGGGTCGCGTGCTCAATCGCTTCACTTATTCACTGCTTTACGCGGCGGATTTCGCGGACCGGCTGGAAAAAGAAATCCTGCCGGCGCTGCGGAGCGGTTTCGTCGTGCTCGCCGATCGCTATGTCTTTACGGCGTTTGCCCGCGACGTGGTGCGCGGCGTGGACCCGCAGTGGGTACGGGACCTCTTCGGATTCGCGCCGATACCGCATCTGGTGCTATATCTGAAAATCGACGTCGCGACGTTGATCCGGCGGGTGATCCCGCGCGGCGTGGTCGATTACTTCGAGTCGGGAATGGATTTGGCGCTGGGCGACGACCCCTACGACTGTTTCAAGCAGTATCAGATTTTACTCATTCGGGAATACAACAAGTTGGCGACGGAGTTCGGGTTTCACGTCGTCAACGCGG
>CAYMXF010000016.1:0-16291 GCA_964393935.1 uncultured Planctomycetaceae bacterium | reverse complement strand
GCTCCGTTTTTCCGGACAGTCTGCTTTCGAATCATCAACACCCAAACGCAACAAGCTCCTGGTAGTCGGCGACGACCGCTTGGAGCTTCGTTTCTTGCAGTTTCTATGGTTGGGTCAATATGGTCCTATAAATTTCAAGCCGAAAACTTCATAGAAAACGGGAAATGGCACGCAACTTGCACAACAACTGGGGTGGAGGTCTGGCTACGAAGATAAGCAGAATAGTTATAAAGACCGTCAAATAATAATGATAAGCTGTTTCCAGCAGGTCTTTTTTTGTGTACAATGAAGTTCAAAGAAGTGGTTCTTCGTGCGTAATCACACATAATGATAGTGCCTGTACGCACATATTGCGGGGGTATGCTGGTTTGCGACGCTTCTTCTCAATGGATGAGACCGCATTCAAAGCAGTCCGATGATTCAACTTCGTTGGCATCACTTATTCATCGTGTTCACGCTCAGCGTGGCGGCGGTGATTCTCCTGTCTCTCGAACTCCACCGCGAGTCGTTCAAGAGGGCCGGGCGACTTTTCGACGCGACAGCAAAATTAGACGAGAAGCCGCAGTGGTTCAAACGGGTCGAGCAGTGCATCCTCGAACTCAATGCGCCCGGCAACGATGTCTTTTCGTCGCAAGACTTGGCGTACGAGCGAAAGCGGTTGGCACAGGCTCGAGCGCGGCTGGACGAGGAGCTGCAATCGGAGATCAGCCGGGGGTTGGACGTGAAGGCGTTGGAGACACGGGTCGAGGCCATGGTGTCCGTAGCGCAGACCGTATTTGAAAACTTTGAAAAACAGGAAGCGCAAGGCATCAGCGCGGAACAAAAGCGGACTTTGTTGATGAAAGCAGCCCAGGCCATGTCGCGCATGGATAGAGAGCAGCTAGCCGCGATCCGCGAGATTGGAATCCTCTCCGACCGGACGCGAGCCGAGCAACGCAATATCTTGGACGAACACGAAGCTAACTTTCAGGCAGGCATGGTTCGCGAGCGCTATTTCATCGCCGCCGGCGTCGTGTTCCTCTTCGGGCTGCTCTGGTTTGGATATCGGCTTCAAAAGACCAGTGAGGCGCTCGATACCGAGCGGCGACGCGTTCAGGAAGAGCGGCGGGAACGCCTCGCCGCGACAGGTGAGTTGTGTTCGAGCGTAGCCCACGGGATCCGCAATCCGCTGGCGGCGATTCGCAGCTCGGCGGAACTCACATTGGAACTCGGCCAACTCGACGAGGGCTCGCGGACTCGCTTGGATGACATCCTTTCCGAGGGTCAGCGGCTCGCGGACCGCGTCACCGGGCTCTTGGAGATCTCGCGAGTCCATGCCGGGGGCTTCGAGAGGCTCACCCTTCAGGACGTCGTGTCGTCGGCCGTGCGCGAAGTAGAGCCGGAAGTAAGGCGGCAGGGCCTCTTGCTGCATCAGGAGTTCGAGAGGGGAGCCATTTCCATTCGCGGCGATCGGTTGCAGCTCGAGCAACTGGTGATCGAACTCGTGTCCAATGCCATGGAACACTCGCGATCGGGGCAAGAAATCCACGTCCGCTGCGAACGTCCCATCCAGAACGGGACCGCCGAGATTACTGTGCAGGATTCCGGGGATGGCGTTCCACCGGACGCCAGAAGCAGGCTTTTCGATCTGTTCTTTACGACGAAGCCCACGGGGACGGGAATCGGGCTTGCGACCGTGATGCGGATCGCACGGTTGCACGGCGGAGACGTCGTGCTGGCGGATTCGGCGCGTGGCGCCAAATTCGTGGTTTCCTTGCCGACGTCGCGGGAGGACCTATCGGCCACGTAGACCGGTTTCGTCGGGCCGCCGTTGAGCAGGCCCGTAAATCGTGTTTAGAAGTTCAGGTGAGTGTTTTGGAATAATGGGGAGTAAGAACAATGCCAAGAATCATGATCATCGAAGATGAGCGGGTTCTCGCGAAGAACCTTCGGGAGAAGCTGTCCGCGGGCGGGTATGAAGTCGCTATGGTGCATAGCGCCAAGGATGCGGAAGCGACGGTGAGCGGTTTTGCGCCGGACGTGATCATCCTGGACCTGCGACTACCGGACGGCGACGGGCTTCAATTGCTGCCCAAGCTCAGGGGCGATGAACCCTCGATGCAGGTCATCATCGTGACCGCGCACGGCAGCGAACGCGTTGCCGTGGAAGCCATGAAGGCGGGAGCCTTCGAGTATCTGACGAAACCGGTCGATCTCGAAGAACTCTCGATCGTCGTGAATCGAGCGCTCGATCACCAGCAGATGAGCGACAACCTCCGCTTCCTGCGCAACCGCGAAGAGGTCACGAGCGGCCTGGATCGCATCATCGGAGAATCGGACGCGGTCCGAAACCTGAAGGAGACCATCCGCAGGCTCACCCGCGCCGATGCGTTGCGGCTTCCGAACCCGCCGACGGTGCTGATCACGGGCGAAACCGGAACCGGCAAGGACCTGGTGGCGCGGGCGATCCACTATCACGGCCCACGGCGGTCGCGACCGATGATCCACGTGAATTGCACGGCGTTGCCCCCGACCCTTTTCGAGTCCGAATTGTTCGGGCACACGCGGGGCGCGTTTACGAGCGCCGCGCATGCCAAGCGAGGATTGTTCGAAGTGGCGCACGGCGGGACGATTTTTCTCGACGAGATCGGCCACCTCGACTCCGACACGCAAGCCAAACTGCTGCTGGCGATCGAAGAGCGGCAAATCCGGCCCGTGGGATCGACGGAGACACGGTCGATCGACGTTCACGTCATCGCGGCGACCAATCGCGACCTGAATGGAGCGGTGGCGTCGGGCCAGTTTCGTGCCGATTTATATCATCGGTTGCGAGTCGTTGAAATCCGAATGGAGCCGCTACGCAACCGTAAGCAGGACATTCTTCCGCTTGTGGCGTATTTCCTGGCGGCGCACTGTCGACGGTTCGGTTTGAGCGCCAAGACGCTCTCTTCCGAGTCGATGAATCTGTTGACGTGTTACCAGTGGCCGGGCAACGTTCGCGAGTTGAGCCATTTGATCGAGAGCACCGTACTCCAGGTGGATGGCGACGTGATCGAGCCCAGCGATCTTCGGCTCACCGGCCCGACTTTTGGGAGCGACGTTCGAATCGATCTGCCGGCCGACAGGACCATTCGCATGGATTTCGAGAAGGGCGAGCCGAAGCTCGATGAAGTAGAACAGATTCTCCTCACTTCGGCATTCGAGTACACCGGCCACAACTTAAGCCGCGCGGCGAGGATTCTGGGGATCACGCGCGAGGCGCTTCGATACCGGCTTCACAAGCATCACGCGGAAGCTGTATCTCATGTCGAGTAGGTGCCCAATTGCGGTATGGATGGCGTACGCGAGCTTCCTGCTCTCGACGGGGCCCCTGCGCGCCGCTGGCGCGGCGGCTCAGGTCATCACCGACCCACCGGCGGATGCCGTCATCCGGGTCACCGACGATGACGGCGATGGGCCTTGCAACCCTAATACCCAGGGCCTGCCGGATCTCGCTCAGATGAAGTTGGGGCGGTTTGCGCCGACGGCGCCGGACGTCGACTTGTTCGCCGGGAAATGGTCGGTTGGCGGCGGATTCTTGCGTTTTGATGTAATCTTCAGCGGGCTGGTCAATCCACCCGGGCCGCTGGGCTTTGATTTCGAGTATCCCGTCTACGCACCGTTCCAATACGGTACCAACCCGGTCTTTGGATGGATCGAGTTGGACATGGATCAGGACGAGGACACAGGCGGGGAATTGTCGACGCCCCAATTCCGCTATCTGGGGAACGTCGCTCGCTTCGGCGGCAAACCACAGGGGTCGCGATTCACCGATCGAGTGGCTGAGGATGACTCCGCCTTCGACGACAACGTCTTGACGCCCCCCTATGCCGATCGCAGCGGGGAAGAGTTTCACCTCACCTTTATTGCGGAAGATATCGACGCGATCACGATCCTTCAGGAAAAGCCCAACGGCGACCCCGCGATCTTCGAAGAGGGCGAGGTTTGGAGCGTCGAAGGCACAGTGTTTCACCGTGCGCATGGATTCAGGGATTTCGCATTCATGTGCCCGTGGTGGGATGGCGAATACATGCCGACCGTTTTCTTGCGTTTTGCCCACGATTTACCATCGGACCGAACGACGGTTTCCCTCGTCTATCCGCTGACCAACGCGGCTTGCGCGAAAACCATCGGTCCCTCCACGCCGGCCGAGGGAAACGACGGTTGCACGGACAATCAAAATTCCGTGGAGGAGGCGCTGACCGATCTCAAGTTCTCCGCGACCAATGCCTCGGCGCTGGACCGGCTTAATCCCGATTTTCAACTGATCGCGGACTGGGAATTCAAGACGGTTTCAAACCATCTCTGGCCGGCGGCATGGAGGCTCGAAGCGCTGGTGGGGACGGCGTACGAGTATCAACAACTGGATTACAGCCTTTACATCTGGACGGACGTCTGGCCGAACCCCAAGAAAGGCGACTTCAATGGCGACGGCATCGTGAACGGATCAGATGCAGCGTTCTTTAATAATTACTTAGAATCCCACGATGGATTGCCGGGTTGCGATGACGACGGAAACCCGAGCAACGGCCGGATTACGCTTCACGACTTTGCGTCGAACTTCTCCCTGTACGACACGAATCACGACGGAATTGTTCAGATCAACGACTCGTATCTCATGGGGGACATGAACCTGGACGGCGCGCTGGGCTTTGCGGACCTGGACGATTTTGTACAGGGCCTCATCGACCCGGTGGCCTACCAATCCTCCCACCAAGGGGTCGATCCACAATCACGAGGCGACATGAACAGGGATAACCGGCTGGATGGGCTCGATACGGCGGATTTCCTGGATGCTCTCTTGCTCAACGGCGGGGCGTGAAGATACACAGGACAGCAAGGGTGCCCCCCTATGCCGTGGGGTCTTAACCATCTCAAATCGGGGTAGTCGCACGTCCAATTGGGGTTTTCCTGCCTACATTTCTATTGTCTGGATGGCCGGAAAGCGGAGTTGCGCCGGAGAGATAGGTATCATCACCCCTAGCATTCTATCTGCCAATCTGTTACGATAAAAAGAAGTGTCGGAACTGGAGTTCATATTGGTCACTTTCTGTGTGTGAACGGGGATGGAGAATCGTACACATTCTCGTTTCGGCTTGACACTGATCGAGTTACTGCTGGTTGTCAGCGTACTCGGCCTGCTTTCCGCAATCCTTATTCCTGCACTGAGTTCCGGGCGTCATGCCGCGATGGACCTACAGTGTCGCGCGAAATTGCGCACCGTCACAACCAGCTTCTTGGACTTTGCCGGCGGCAGTGGAGCGGGCAAGAGGGGCGACAGCGATTCGTTGGGGGACAATCGATTCCGGGTTGAGGATTTCCAAGAGTCGATTTATCGGATTTCCGAATTCTGGGATGAGGAGGGACAGCGCGCCTCGCTCGACAGTCGGACGCAGCCGCTCATGTGTCCCACGAGTTCAGGGCGATTGAATCGACGAGCCGGGATCCCGTGCAGTTTAGGAGCCGTGGGGCCGAAAAAAAATGTCAGCATAGGATTCAACAAGAGACTGGATACAGGGACGCGGTACATCGATGACCGGTCCTTTCCACAAAGCGTCTATCTCACGGAGAAAATTCTGAATTACGCGGATGTTCCGCTGGTCTTCGATCTGAGCGGCGAAGCGGCGGTTTCCAACAACGTCTTGCCCTACTACAGCG
Source organism: uncultured Planctomycetaceae bacterium (assembly GCA_964393935.1). Taxonomy (GTDB): domain Bacteria; phylum Planctomycetota; class Phycisphaerae; order UBA1845; family UTPLA1; genus DATEMU01. The sequence goes on along the minus strand of CAYMXF010000016.1, from coordinate 10,615 downwards.
CCCCACCGCTTTCCAGCTTGGCCAGTCCGGACATCTACTCCACCGGGCGTTTTTGGATGCCGGCGATGCGCCATCGTGGAAAGATGAACGTTGCGTTTGTCGGCGGTCACGTCCTTTCGTCGCGCAAACCCACGCAAGAGCCGTGGTGGCGCTGGGACTATCAACCCGACATGTGATTCCGCGAACTCCCCGTTCGAGACGGATCAGTCCGCCGAGGGGCGGCTGGACGGGAGGGGTTTCGGTTCGTCGTCCGGGGATTCCGGGGGAGTCGGCGGCGCCGGCTCGGGCGCCTCTGGCTCGGCAAGTCTTCCGATCTCCAAGGGTCGCGCAAGTGTGACGGTGACATCAAAGCGCTCCCAACGGCGTTTGATGGTCAGCGCGGCCTTTTCGCCGGCCGCGCGGTCGCTCAGCTTTCGTTGTAAACTCAGGATGTCGCCGACGTGCTGTCCGTCTAAGGCGAGGATGACATCGCCAGCTTGAAGCTGCGCCTGGACCGCCGGGGACGGGTCCGCCACAGCGCGAATGCGTACGCCTCGGACTTGAGGAAAAAGTTCGTCGAGAAGCGGGATGGCGCTTTCGTCGTCGGGTTCGAGGAGCACTCCGATCTTTCCTGGTTCGATGATCTCTCCAGCGAGAAGACGCGACAGCACGGCGTCTACTTTGTCCTTATAGACGGCGAAGCCGATGCCGCTGTCGTACCAGGCGACGCCTTCGAGCTGTCCTCCCGCGCCGGCCATGGGGACGATCAGGCCGATGACGCGGCCTTCAATGTCGATCAGCGGCCCGCCGTAATTGACTGGAGAGTTTTTTGCGTCCGTCTGGACGGCGAGCCCGTTGCGACGACCCAGCGCGCTGATGATGCCGAGTGAAGCGGAGGGATTCTCGCCGCCCAGCGCGCGGCCGCAGGCGATGGCGTATTGTCCGACGTTCAGCGCGGCCCTCGGAGCCCACGGCGCCGCGTGAAGATCGGCGGCGTCGATGCGCAATACGGCGAGTCGGCGGATGAAATCCCGGCCAAGGAGTTTTGCGACAAAGCGGCGGCCGTCGGCAAGCGTTACGGTGATGACGCTGGGCTCGCGCGCGAAATTGAAGCTGCTCGTGAGGATCAGGCCTTCGGCGGAGAAAATGAGGCCGGTCGTCGGGCCGTCGGCAAAGTGAAACGGCTCCTCGATCTGGCCGCGCCTCCCTTCGCGAACGGGCTGCGCGCCGCCGACGGTTTCTAGGGTGACGATCGACGGCGCGACGGCCGAGACGGCGTTGCGGACGGTCTGACTGAGATCGCGGACGTATTGGACCTCGTCCGACGAAGGCGGTTCCACGAAAGCCGCCGCACACAGGACTCGAAGCGTAAAGAGAGCGGCGGCTGTGATCATGGCTCGGCTCCGATGGTGACGTTCACCGTCAGCAATTGTGCCCCGCGCTTGAGGGTGAAGGGGACGATCTGGCCGGGAATGAGATCGCGGACGGTTTCCTCGTACACATCCGCCGAGGAAATACGTCGTCCATCGATCGCGAGGATCAGGTCGTCAGGCTGGATGCCAGCCTTCGCGGCGGGCGAGCCCGGGCGGACTCGATCGACGAACGCGGAGACATGGCGATAGCCAAGCTTGGCAAGTTTGATCCCGACGCAGGGCTTCTTGCCGTCCTTTGATGCCGCGACAGCAGGGCGGGAGGCGGCGGGACGAGACGCGGCCGCGTCGCCGAGAAAGGCCGTGAGTTCCTCGGCGGGAAGCGCGTAATTGATACGCGTGAAAGTGCTCTCGGCTTCGACGACTTTTCCAATGAGGCCGACAAAGCGGCCTTCGATGTCCAGGAGCGGGCCACCGGCGGCGCCGGGATTGGCGGTGATCGCATCGAAGATCAGTACGGGGCCTGCATACTCGAACTGTTGCGCGAGCCTCCGCGTGGCGACGGGAGCAAAAAGGCTCAGGATTCCGCGGTTCATGGAGACGGCCTCGCTCCCCTCGGCGATCTTGAACCAATTGCCGAGGGCCACGACGGCGTCGCCGACTCGAAGGTCCGAGGTTCGATGAGGCGTGAGGTAAGGCAGGTCCGCGGCATCGATCTTTAGCAAGGCGAGTTGACGGTTCTCGTCCGATCGCAACAGGCGGCCGTCAAAGCGCCGGCCGTCCGCCAGGACCACTTGAACATGGCCGGTGCTGACGAGGAGCGAAAGCGTCGTGAGGATGCGGCCATCCGGCGAGACGAGAACCCCGGTGCCGTAGCCGTGCTCGCGGCCGGCGCCGGGACCATAAAGCTTGACGACAGCCGCGCTGGCGCGGTCGAAGATCATGCCAAGTGCCGTGGGGTTCGGGGCGGGCGGAGATAACGGCGAATAACGAATGGCAAATAGCGGAAGGGGGAAGGCAAGCCATGCGGTGATGGCGAGCAAGCAGCCAATCATTGGAATCTTAGTTACGCAGCCGCTCATTGGGGCTTTTCCTGCACTTGGATGGAATCGAACTGATCCTCGGCAAACAGTTCATCGTCAAGGAAGGTCCAGCGTTTGTGGGGCAGCTTCAGGAGGCCGACGCGGCGGACATCTTCGTACTCGTAGCGGACTCGTTTGCCCGTAGGAGTGTGCTTGAACTCGACGGCCAGTAGCCGGCCCTCTTCGTCATCGAAGGACGATTTGAAAGAGAAGTCCTCGCCGATTTTATTCTCGATGACGACGGCGATCCGTCCGCGGACCTCGTCTGCCCCAATCACTTTGCAGTCTTGATGCGGCTTGTCGGCCTCTTCGGCCATTAGCGCCCACCGGACGATTCCCTCGATCGCATCCGGCGGATCCGTCGGATGGACACGGAGTTCGTCGGGCCGCGGGTGTGTAAGTACAAGCGGCGTGGGAGGATCGGCGGGTTTGCCCGCGAGATATCTCTTACCACGGGTCTGGATCGTATGAACGGCGGCGATGGCGTCGTCGCTGCCTAACGCACGGGTGTACGATTTGAACGCGCGGCGGACCGCATCGCGATTGGCGCGATCGGTCATCGGGGTGGCGGCGTAGAGGTCGAATCGTTCCGCGTGAGGGTCGCGACGGCCCCGAGTCAAATCGGGCAGTGGCAAAGCATCCAAACGCAGATGGACCTTTTCCGTTTTTTCGAGGCGCCGGTACACGATTTCGATGGGCCAGCCGGATGGAAACGTTCCGAGGATAGAGAGGAAATGATTGGCGCTTTGCACGTCATCGCCGGCAAAGCGGAGGAGCCGGTCGCCGGCGCGAATCCCGGCGCGATAGGCGGCGGAGCCGTCGTCAACCTGATCGACGAGGACGGCGGTGTCGTGATCGGCGGCCGTGAATCCCGCCGAGCCGTGGGCCGGCGCGAGTCCGGCGCGGAGGGCCGGGATGAATCGCTTGATCTGGTCGATGGTGATGGCGAAGCCGACGCCGACGTTCACGCGCCCGCGTTCCTCGATGGCGACGCGGCCATTGATGCCGATCAACCGGCCGTTCATGTCAAAAAGCGGCCCGCCGGAGTTCCCCGGGTTGATCGAAGTGTCCACCTGAATGCAGTCGGAATAGGTCAGCGCGCCGTGCGTGCCGGCTTGGTAGCGGTGAAGGCCGGAGATGATGCCGAGCGTGACGGTCGGCGAATAATCGTCGGCGAGACCGAAGGGATTGCCCATGGCCAAACAAGCGTCGCCGACGCGAAGGGAATCGGAGTCGCCCAATTCGACGGCCGCGTAGGCGCCCCGACGAGTGAAGCGGAACATCGCGACGTCGCCCGTGGGATCGATGCCCAGCACTTCGATGTTCCGGAGCTTGCCGTCCTGCAGGCCGGCGTCGCCGAGCCGGTCCGGCAACATGGGGGCCACGACGTGAAAATTGCTCAGGCCGTAACCTTCACGGTCGATGACGACGCCGGAGCCGCCGCCGGCGTGGTTGTCCTTGGTGAAGAGGCTGGTAACGGTAGGCGCGAGTCGACGGACGATTTCAACGTGAGCCGCCTCTTGCGCACGGACGGAAGGGGCGGGGGAGGCGTAAGCTCGTGGGCAGAATAATGAATTCAGAATAGCGAATAGCGAAAGGAGAATTCCCCTTCGAACACGACGCGATGTTCCGCGCTGAATTTCGCTATTCGCTATTCGCCATTCGTCATTACAACAACGGAAGATGTGCATCGCAGGCAGCAGTCCCAGGCTAACGTGTTTCATTGGTGGGGGCGCTGATCAACCTCGCATCCGCCCAATCGCCGTGATCCGCCAGATCGAGGTCCGCCCCGCCGTCGCATTCAAGCGTCAATTGGCGGACCCCATGTACATCGAGGGTGACGGCCTTGGATTCGCGGGGAGTGATGACGGCGGACTCGTACAGGGTGCGATCGTCGCCGCGAACGCGAAAGACGGCCGATCCGCCCTCGGCGGCGCTGTCATCGATGCCGATCGTCGCGATGAAGCGCTCAAAGCCGCCGTCGAGCTTGTAGGTCACAGCGGTGTAAGTATGGACGCCCAGCCCCTTGGGATAGCCGCGGTTGTTCACGACGATCGGGCCGCCGGTGACGTTCGTGTCGCGCCGGGGAGGCCACGCAACATCGAAGAGTGAGCGCTGCGTCGTGGTCATGGGTTCGAGATCGGATAGGTAGACGACTCGCCGGCTGCGTAGAGAAATCGTAGAGATGGCCTGCCAAGCCAGAGTCAACTCGCCGAGCGATCCGGCATCGACCTGAAGGGAGGCGGCGTCTGCGGAACGGAGCCGGCCTGCAATTCGATTGCGCCCGGCAAGTTGCAGCAGGGCGGCGCGTTCCGCGTCGAGCGGGGAGACTCCGCCGAGAACGACGCCGTAGGCCTTGTCGAGCGACGCCGTTTGAAGCTTATCGCCGAAGCGGAAAGCCCATTGTTGGGGGCCGAGTCGTTCGAGCGCTCCAGGAAGAACGACCGCCTTGGCGCCCTGCGGCACGATGAGCAGATCGCGGCCCGCGACCCGGTGTGCCAAGCGGGTGTCGAACTCCGCCTCACTGGCGGCGTGACCGGCTCGCCCGAAGCGGATCGCGGCCAGGGCCTCGAGTCGCAAGGTGAGCGGCTGCGCCAAACCGGCATTGACGCGGATACCTTTCTCGGAATCGTCTTTCGCTGGCAGGATTTGGCCCTCGAGCAGGCCGCCGTCGGCGAAGTAAAATGTGCAGATCGTCTCATTCTTCGGCAGAGTCGGCGCGGAGGGTGCCGCGGTCAGTGTGATTCGTTCCAAGTCGGCGATAGGGATTTGGGCGTCACGACCCGACGCACGGTAGTGGAGGACATCGGATTGGATGGCGATGATCTGTACGTCGAGGGTCGCCCCTTCGACGGTCGAGATCTGCACGGCGGGCGGCGCGGTCGTCGGCCGGTCGACCGTCAGCAAGCAGAGCAGGATCAAGCAGGAGCCGGTCACTTCGCGGGGGCGTCCTTGGCAAGCTGTTTGTAATACTGTTCGAGCAAATCGCGATATTGGCTGGGGAACCGCCGCTGAAGGGTCTGGAGGATTTCTTCGCGCTCGCGAGGCGGCATCTTGCCCCATGCCTCGCCGGGCGACGCGCGGACCTTTCGCAGCTCGCCGATCTGTGACCCGCCGCCGGGCAGCGCCGAGCGCGTTGCGCCGCCGGGCTTGTTTCCCCCTTGGGGACTGCCGCCTCCCTTTGGGTTGCCGCCTTTCCCTTTCGACTTTTCCCGATTCTCGGCATCCTCGATCATCGCGGTCAGCAGTTCCACGGCCTCCTTCTGGTGTTGAGTGACCGGTTCACCCGTCTCGCCGTGACTGATCCTGCGCCGGGCGTAATTGAGCATGTCGCGAACGTCGCCGAGACCGCCGGGGCTGCGCCGAGAAAGCTCGGTGACGATCTGCGTGGCGGTGACGCGGAGACGATCCGGCGCGGTGGGATAGCGTCTGAGAAAGTCGGAAAACGTGGCAAGGGCCGCGTCGTACTGGAGGTCGTGGACCTGACAGTAGCCGAGCATGAAGAGAAAGTGATCGGGTTCGAGAGTATACCGTTCGATCAGGTCGTGGGCCTTGTGAACTCGATCGAGGATCGTCAGGGCGTGATCTGTCTCCTCAAGCTCGATCAGGGCCGTGGCGGCCTGAGTCGCCGAAGCGACGGCGAGATAGGGGTCCTCGTCCATGGAGAGTGCGTCGAAAATATCGGCGGCCTTGGCGGGCTGTTCAGCGCTGATGAGGTCCAGTCCGATCTTGAAAGGCTCGGAGAGGACGGCGAGCGAATTGTTGATGAAATCACGAAGCTCGGCGGCGGATGCCTGGTCGTGAGATTTTATGACGAAATCGCGGGCCTTGGCATCATAGTCCTCGGCGGCGCCGACGTGCTTGAGAAAATCAGCGATCACTTGTTCCGGCGGAAGGGTTGGAACAACAGCGGGTTGCGATGTCGGCAATGGAATAATGGATTGGACGCCTGGCGAATCCGGCGCGCTGCGAACCGGCAGGGCCAGGCCTAGCGTCGTCGCCGAGGAGATGATCAGAAAACGGGACATTACCGGCGTCATTCTTTCAGAATCATAGCATTGCCGATCGGACGCCGCGCGGGGTCATTGCGGCTTGGTCAGGCTCTCGTGCATCGCCTTGGCCATGTCGTGCACCTGCTGCTGGCGCTGGGTGAGCTTGTGCAAGCGGGCCTCCAGTTCCCGAAGGTCCGCGCCCTCCCGCGACCGGTCTTTATCGGCTTGAAGCGTCGCTTGATTGACGCGGAGCTGACAGGATCGCAAGAGCTTCAGCTCGGCGGAACCGGGTAGCAACGGCTGCGCCCCCTGTTCGGGGTTGTCCCCTTCCCCCGTGCCGGCGTCGTTTTCTTCCTGTTTTTTCTTGATGGCTTCCAGAAGTTCTTTAAGCGTTTGCGCGATCGTCTCCTGCGTCAGGCGGACGGATTCGCCCGCATCGGCGGCGGCCAGTCGAGCGGCCACGTCGCCGGCGTCGTCGTGGACCTGCTCGACGATCTGCGGGAACACAACGGTCGTGCCTTCTTCCTTGAGGATGTAGAGGGCTTTTTCGGCCTCCTCCGAGACCCAATACTCCTTCTGCGAAAGGTCGACCAATTCGAGTTGGTCGCTACGAGACCAGTTCTCCTTGCCGACGTCGGCGAGACGGGTCGTCGCCTTGTTGCATTCGAGCTGGCGGGCGAGCATCGCGCGGAACCGGCTTTCGAGCGCAGCGAGGAGTTGCTCCTGCTGTTCCTTGCGAAGTTGTTGGAGCTTTTCCTCCATGGCCTTGCGGGCCTGTTCCAGCTTTTCAAGTGCCTTGGATTGTTTTTCAGCGGCGTTTTTGGGGTTTTGAGCGTCCAGCTTTTCGGCGGCCTGTTCCTGCGACGGGATGGCCTCTTCAACGTCCTGTGAACCCGGCGTTGGCTCCTGCGGCTGACCGTCCTGTGGTTGCTCGCCCCCTTGTTTTCCGTCTTTGCCTTCAGGTTTTCCATTGCCTTGCTGCGCCGAACCCTTAGACGCGCTCTTCATCTTATCGAGCAGGCCCTTGGTCTTTTCGGCGGTCGACCGCTGACACTGTGCCTGCCGGCCGAGGCTGGGTGCGGCTTCGGCCTTGGGCGATTCGGTCGGCTGCGAAGAAGGTTGCGAAGCCGGCGGAAGTTGTCCGCGTTCTCGGGCGGCGGCTTCCGCGTCGCGCTTCTCTTTCGATTGTTCCTTGATGATCTCGCCGAGGTTCTTTTGAAGGGCCTCCAGCCGGTTGATTTCTTCCTTGCGGTCTTCAAGCCTGTCGGGGCTCTCCAACAGCATTTTCAGCAAGACTTGAAGGTCGGCGTCGATCTCCTTCTGGCCGTCTACGGCGTCGGAGAACTGGTTCGACTGGAGCTTCCTCGCGATCTCGTCCATCTTCTGACGGATCAGCAAGCTTCTGGATGCGCCGATGGTTTGGATGAGCTGCGCGGCCTTTTCGGGCTCGGCCTTTTTGAGCGCTTGGCTGATTTGAAACATCCGATCTTCCAATCGCGCGACGCGGTCGCGAACGACGCCCTGACGATCGGAGAGAGGGGCGGAGGGCTCGGCGCTATCGGTCGGATTTGTGGTGGTTTGATTGGCGTCGGCGGACGCGGCCCAAGTCAGAAGGACGGCGGCGCAAAGTATGGCCCGCCCTGGAAGTTCTCGGCGATCGATGCGATAGGAAAGACGCGATTCCATGTTCAATCTTCCGGCTGACTGCTGGGCGGGTCTTTGAAGAGACGCTCGATTTGGCTTTGCAACCGCTCTTGCGTCTGCTGATTAAGACTGCCCTGGAGGCGGATAATGTCCCGCAACGCGGCTACCGCCTCTTCGTATCCTTCCCATTTTAGCATGTTCGCGAGCACCGCGTACATGGCTTGTACGAGTTGACGCTGGCTTTGTTGCACTTGATCGACCCGTTCGTCCGTAAAGGTGGCCTGCAATCGCTCGATCAAGTCCGCCGCGGCGGGAACGTCCATTTCAATCAATCGGCGGAGTGGTCGGATGACCCCGCCGTCCAGACGTCGGCGCACCGCCGACGCGGCAAGCTGATTGACCTCCAATTCGGAAAGAATCTGTTCGAACTGCCTAGCAATGGTGCGCAGTCGGCCGATTTGCTGACGTTGAACCCGCTCTTCCTGACCGATGCGGCTGGCGATTTCGGTGGAGACCTGCGCTGGGGCGGACTGCGCCCGAAGGTCCTGGAGTCTTTTTTCGATCTGCTCCTGGCTCTTGATGATCTGCTCGAATTCCCTCCGCCATTCCATTTCGCGGCGGCTCAACTCGGCGAGCAGTTCTTCCGGCGTAACGATTCGGAACTGGTAGGACAAAGATTCTCCGACGCCGGTGGGTGCGGGGAGCTTGGAACGTTGTGACGCGGACATCTTCTCGACCGCGGCCTCTGAATCGGCCGTCGTTTGATAATCACGAGCTTGAAGCTGTAGCATGAGTTGATCCCCGGCCTTCACGCCAAGCGAGGTAAGCGGCAGGGAATCCTTGCGAGAATAGCGAGCCTGCCTGCGGTCAAGGTCGGGCAGGGATTGACGGGTCATCGCGGGCTGCGACGTCGCGGGGGCCGTGGCTGGGCGCACGATGCGATGCAGCAGGTCGACGGCCCGCAGGGCGAGATTGTCCTCACATTCCACATCCACGTTGAGGATGGCGTCCGGCACGAGCATCTCGCCCGCCCCCGGCAGCTTCAGGCGGACCTTTGGCGGCGGATCGTTCTGTAGGACGAAGGAATAAGTTACCGGATTCAGATCGGTGAGTCCCTCCGCGTCGGTCAGATTGAAAAAGTAAGTGCCGCTCCTCGTTGGGAGAAACTCCGCATGAATACGCCGGTTGGGCTCGATGGTGGCTTCGACGATCGGTCGGTCAGCGGTCTGGAGCGTTGCCTTGACGATGGCTTTACCGAGCGTCGCGAGCAGCGCGACGCGCGAGCCGCGCAGGACGTCGGCAGTGGTCTGGCCCGTCGCGAGGGCGAAGCGCGGCAGACCCGTGTAGGTCGGCGGGGCGATTTCGATTTGAACTTGTTTGACGGTGGGGCGCTCGACGGCCTCGATGTCATACCACGCGGTCTTCTCATCGACGCCGAAGCGCCAAATCGAGAAACGGACTTTCATCGATTGTTGGAGAGGGCCGTAATCGAGGACGAATCGCTTCCCGCCGTGTTGAACCATGTCGCGCGGCGGACTTTGTGAATCGCCGGCTTCGAACTCGGCGCGCAGACCTCGCGGGATTTCGTCCTCGGCTGCGGCGACGAGCATGAGATCATCGCCCAGCGGCCATCGCAGCTTGCCGTCGCGGAAGCCTTCCAGCGTGAGATGGATTCGCGACGGCCAGGGAAGCTCGCGGAGCGCAAAGTTGCGAGCAAGGTAGGTGGCGATCGTGTCCGGCATGGCCAGCGTGGCGCCTGCGGCGACGGCGATGGCGGCGATGCCGATCGCGAGGAGACGGCGATATCGCTGGTGATGGAGCACCGCGCCCGGATGGAGCGATGTGATTTGCCCGCAGGCCTCTGAAACGACCGTGCCGATCATCGCGGGAGAATCGCGCTCCGGCCGCGGGGGAGGCCCCGTGAGGAAGGCGACGGCGGAGATGAGGCGGTCGCCCAACTCGGGATACCGGCGTTCGAGCAGGGACGCCACGTCTCCGGCCTTCATCGGCACGAAAAAACATCGAAGCACGCCGGACCAAATCTGATAGGCGGCGACGCCCACGACGAGGACGAGGAGCGCCGCGCGGGGTCCAACGTCCAGCAACAACAAGCGATCCAGCGCAAAGTGAACGGAGGCGACGCCGAGCAAGAGGGCGAGCGTGCGACAAAGCCCTTGCACAACGGCGCGTCGCTTGAGTGTACGGCCCAGCCGGTCAAGCGGCGCAAGCAGTCCGCGTCGGGCGGCATCGGTCACGAATTGAAGGGTCGTGTGCGGCATCGCTAAAGTAATTTCGCCTTCTTACGAAGAATCCATTCAACCGTCAGCACCCCGATGAGCAGGGCTAGTACGTATGAATTATCCCACAATGGGCGGGGGCGTTCGCGCGTCACGAAACTGCGGCTGCAATCGGGAATCAGTCCGGCGAGGCGATCGGCCTCGTCGATCTCGAAGTATTTACCGCCGGACGCATCCGCCAGGCGGGTCAAGGCGGCCCGGTTCATCGCGGTGTTCTGCATCTCGATGTCGGACGGCCGGACGGAGATTTC